>JAYVMJ010000077.1:0-3349 GCA_043759025.1 Verrucomicrobiota bacterium
GCGGTTTGGGAAATCTGACTGGTTTGCTGAAACCCCGCCATGCTCACATAGTCTTTCCACGCGAGTCGGATAACCATTCCGGCGAAGATAGCCAAACCAATGACCGATGAAAGACTGAGAATCAGTAGTTTGGTTTGGATTTTGCGCATAGGGGAAAGACGCCAACCAGCGGTTTGCAGGTGGCCTGAATGGGGATTGAAAGAGGTACCGGTGGACTATCGGCGCTTTTCGCCCGAAATTGAGTGCCCATTGCCTGCGCGCCATCGTCGCGGGGAAGTCTCCGATAAGCCGATTTTCCCGTTGCACTGCGACGGCGGGCTCCATCGACTCCCACCGTGGTTGCCGAAGCCGATTATCGCATCAAATTACCCGTTTTCGAAGGTCCCCTCGACCTGCTGCTTTTCCTGCTCAAAAAGAACGAGCTGGATATTTACGACATTCCGATCGCCCAAGTAACACGCCAGTATTTGGACGTTCTTTACGCAATGAAGGAGCTGTCGCTCGACGTAGCCGGCGAGTTTTTCGTGATGGCAGCGACGCTCATGGAAATCAAAAGCCGGATGCTGCTGCCGAAGCATCAACAAGCCATCGATCCCAACGCTGACGACGACGACCTCGATCCCCGCTGGGAACTGGTGCACCAGTTGCTCCAGTACAAGAAATTCAAGGAGGCGGCCGGAAATTTGGGCCAGATGGCAACAGATGCCCAGAATCGTCATAGCCGCCCCGACTCGGCTTTCGCGCCCGCGTCGGAGCGCCCGCTTCAGCACGTTGATCGCATCGACCTCTGGAACTCCTTTAACCTCGTTCTTCGCCGTTTGGCCGAAAAACTGGCTGTGGGCGAGATCCATGCCGAACAAGTGACCGTTGCCGACCAAATGGAGTACATCCTCGAGCATATCAAAACGAAAAAGGCGTTCATTTTTACCGAGCTCTTCACTGGAATGATCTCCCTGCGCCGTCTAGTTGCGACTTTTCTGGCCGTGCTGGAGTTAACCCGCCTGGCCAAATTACGCCTTCAACAAAACGAAACGTTCGACGATATTCTCTGCACTGCGGTCGAGCAAAACGCACTTGAAATGCCGCCGGTCACGAACACGGTAATGCCACAAAATGAAGAAAGTAACCCGTCGCCGCAAAGCTAAGCCCGCCCATTTGCTTGGTGTCGGCCTCGATAATAAGGATGGACACAAGCGCCTCACCTCCGCCGAGCAATTCACCATCGTCGGCGGCTCCGACGAAACCCACGGAAGAATGACCGAGACCGTGATCAAGACCTTCGAAGAGCTGAAAACCCGGGGCAAAAAACTCGAGGCGGTCGAACCACAGGAGCTGGAAGAAATCATCCACAAATCGACCCCGCGTTGAGCCCCACTTGCCTTTCCCTTATCATTCCATTCCTTCAAACCCATGTCCGAAAAAATCTCCCATCTCGATACCGATTCCTTCAAGGCCGCCGTGGCCGGCCCAACCCCCGTGCTGGTGGATTTTTGGGCGCCATGGTGCGGCCCCTGTAAAGCCATCGCCCCCATCCTCGACGAGCTCGCCACCGAACTCGACGGCAAACTCAAGATCGCCAAGGTAAATGTGGACGACAACGGTGATTTGGCCGCGCAATACGGTGTCCGCGCCATTCCCACGATGCTTCTTTTCAAAGGTGGCCAGCTGGCCGAGCAATTCGTTGGCATGATGGACAAAGCCTCCCTGAAAGCGAAGCTCGCGGGCAAAATCTAACGGCAAACGAATCTTATCTCTTTTACGCCGGGGCCATAGTGCTCCGGCTTTTTTTTGCGCGAATCCTACACTCCAGTCGCAATCCCGACGCTCAAAAGCAGTCCAAACGCCGCGAGGAATTTAGCCGTGGCACCGAGCAACGCGATCTGCTCCACCGAATCGCGCGAACGCGCCAGACGCCGGCTCAACTTCGCGGCCCAGGGCGCAAGCAACAGCGGCAACAAAACCGGCCAGCGATAGCCATGGAGAAACAACGCCGCCGGACAAAGGAGCGCGCAAATAACGGACAGGACGTATTGCCACACTGCGAACTTGCGGCCAAAGCGCACCACCAGTGTTTTCTTTCCCGCCACCGCATCGGTTTCCATGTCTCGATAATTATTGGCCACGAGAATATTGGCCGCGAGGAGTCCGATTGCCGCCGCGCAAGACGTCACGTCGGTGCCGATAAAACCTGTCTGCACAAAAAAAGTTGTTTCGACCGCGACCAAACCGAAAAAGATAAATACAAACAGATCGCCCAGTCCGTTGTAGCCGAGCGGAAATGGCCCACCGGTGTAGGCAATTGCGCAAACGATGCTGGCGACACCGATGACGAGCAGAACCCAGCCTCCTTCCCTCACGAGCAACAAGCCCACGAGAAACGCCACCGCCAACACCACGATCGTCGCGTTTAACATGGTGCGCGGAGAAACCAATCCAGCTGCGACCGCACGGCGCGGACCCACGCGCGCCGCGGTATCGGCGCCCTTTACGAAATCAAAATAGTCGTTCGCGAAATTGGTTCCGATCTGCACGAGCAGCGCAAAAGCCAAGCATATCCCCGCCCGCCCGTAAACCGCAAGGCCGTGCGCCGCCGCCAAGGCCGTGCCGACCATCACAGGTATGATCGCCGCCGGCAACGTGCGCGGGCGTGCCGCTTCAACCCAGATGCGCCAGAACGATGAAGTTGGAGAATTAACGGACAATACGTCGGCAGTGCTAGCGCTTCATCCGATCATGTCAAAAAGCATTCGAGCCATCGTTCACCAATTCCCGCTCAAGCGACTTGATCCGAGCCTCAACCAAATCACGCGCCGCCATCGGGTCATTTGGAGGTAACGTGGGCAGCGTTTGACGCAACCACGCCAGCGCCTCCGCGGGACGGTGCAGTTTGCGCAACAATTCCCCATGAATCCGGGCTGCATAAAACGGCGCGTCCGGTCGTTCCGCGGCCAATCGATAAAAATGAGCGGCAGCTTCCAAGTCTCCGCGGCGGCGAAGATGAATGTTGGCCATCTCCACGTAAATTGCCGCGTCCGCGCCGTGCCAACGGAGACCTTTTTCGAGTAACCGTAGAGCCAATTGCGCCTGTTCTTCATTTGCCACTGCGCGATAGGCCTTGGGCGCGAGCCCGGTCATTCGCCATTCGGGCATGTCATTCGCAATGATGCGCGCTCCATTGAGCCAAAAATAAAGCGGCCGCTCATCGACGGCGACCGTGAGCTCGATCAGTTTGGTCGTACCGGCGAGATCACGTTTTTCCCAGGCCAGATTGGTCTGCAACCAGCATCCGCTTGCGAGCATCGACCTCATTCCGCCCAACAAGGCCAGCGTCCCGCCCTGACTCGCCGCT
>JAYVMJ010000078.1:0-13044 GCA_043759025.1 Verrucomicrobiota bacterium
AAGGGGTGACGCCGGTAACCCGGGTGAAGTCAGCCTGCAAATCCCGCGCCGCCCGCACGACTCCCGGGAAATCCGTGTCGCCCACAGCCAGCGGAACGACGTGACCGGCGTGGGCGAGGGCAACTGTCCCCGCTGCCGGCGTCGTGACGATGATATTATCGGGTCTCGCCGCCGTGGCTGTGGACGTGGCTTCTGCCGCAGAAACCCGGTTGAGAAAAATCGCGAACGCGATCACCATCAGCCTGGATCCAATGGAGAAAGTGGGTCGGGGTTTCATGAAAAAAGTTCGGATCGAATGGGGAGTATCTCAGAAGGGTCTCCTAATCTCTAGGGTAATACTTTATTCACCGGTAAACGGAGGGAGGAAATCAAAGGACGCGGCGTTCTAACATTGGAAATTTCCGAGTAAGACCTCGTTCTGTGCTATTGTTGTGACGCCAAAGATTGAGAGGCGGCTTGAGGAAGCGCGAGCCCCGTGGTCTCAATCACCCCACCGGCATATGAGCGACCTTCGCGTTACCCTTTCCGACGTTGCCCGAAAAGCCGGGGTGCATGTCACCACCGTGTCGCAGGCGTTGCGCAATCATCCGGGCATCGCGTCCACCACGCGTGAGCGATTGCAGGCGCTGGCGCTCGAGATGAAATATCGGCCGGATCCTTTTTTACGGTCGTTGGTGGCGTATCGCTCGCGGCGCTCGGCCGGCGACAAGATGCCGACGCTCGCTTATGTTACCAACTGGCACACGCGGTGGGGTTGGAAGAAGGTGGCGGCGCATTCCGGTTTTTTTGCCGGCGCGGAATCCAAGGCGACGGAGTTGGGTTTTCGGCTCGAACATTTTTGGCTGCACGAACCGGGTCTTACGCCAAAGCGATTGGCGGAAACACTGGCCGCCCGAGGCATCGATGGCGTGATCGTCGCCTCGCACAGTCGGGAGTTGGGCGATCAATTGCAGCTGGATTGGGAGCATTTGAGCGCGGTGAAGATAGATTATTTCCCCCACGAACCGCGGCTGCACAATGTCACGAACAACCAGTGCAATATCATCCGCCTCGCGATGCGGCGGTTGATGGAGCTCGGTTACCGTCGGATGGGCTTTGTGGTGCATCGGGGATGGGATCACGCCGTCGATAACAATTGGACCGCTGGTTACCTGACGGCGCAACAGGACCTGTCGCCGGAGGATCGTTTGCCAGCGCATGTCTTTCCCGAAATGCATCCGGTTTCGCGATGGTTTCACGAGACGAACGCCTCAGTGCCGGCTGATCCGGTGCCATTTCGAAAATGGCTGGACCGTTACCGGCCGGACGTGGTGATTGCGAAGGCGGCGTACGTTTTGCCGCTGATGAAGGAGCTGGGGTTGAGAATTCCACAGGATATCGCATTTGCGGATCTTTTTATCGAGGAGCCCCGCGGGAATTTCGGCGGCGTTCGCCAAAATCACGATCGGGTCGGCGCGACGGCCGTCGAGATTGTGGCTGGACAACTTCAGCATCATAAATTCGGCGTTCCGACGATACCGATAAAAACCTACGTCGATGGGACGTGGTTTGATGGCGCTTCGTGCCCGCCACGAAGTGATGAAAATGCCCTGGGGGTGTCGTTGGTGGAAGAAGCGGCCGCTTGGAGTTAGGCAAAGCCGGGGTAAGACGGGCGTTCAAGGTGGGTTGGAGTGAGATCGCCGGGGAATAAATGGGGCGTCATTTTGCTCCCACCACCAATGCATGCCGACGATTCTATCAGCCCGGCGAAGGGATCTATTCGCTGCCGGTTAACATTTTTGTTTTTCCGGGGATTACGCCCGGATCGATTTCCATGAATTCGCGCCAGGCCAGATTTCTTTTGCACGGTTATCGAGCGAACGGACGGGATGCCGGTGATCCCCTTTTTCGCGAAGCGCTGAGACAGGCAGCGGACGATCCGCGAACGATCGCTTGGCTCGAGAATGCCCGGTGCTTCGACGCGACGATAAGTGATCGGCTTGATGAGGTGCCCGTCCCGCCCGACTTGCGCGAAACCATTTCTGCCGGAGTGCGCTTGACGGAGGCCGCGCGCGCCAGACAATGGTCGCGCCGGTTACTGGGCTGGCTCGTCGTCGCGGCGATTGGAGCGGCTTGTTTCTGTGGATGGATTCTTTGGTGGAGCTTTTTGCCCGGCCACGGATCTCATCGCTGAACCTGCCGCTTGGGCGATGCATCGACGGCGGCGGGAGCTTCCGGAGGTGAGACCGGTTTCGGTGTCACCGTGGTCGGCTTGACCTTGATAAACGCCATGCACGTATCGAGGCTCCAGAAATTCTTGCCGGCCAACAACGCTTCCCAGCGGCCCGGGCTGATGAGCCACGCCCGTTTTTTCTCGTCAAACGTACCGGGCAATTTTCCGGCCTTCACCAATTGCTCGACCTCCTTCACATCGGGATACAACAGCGCCAAAGCATTGTCATCCCCGGCCACCAGGCGAAGTGGCAAATGCGCCCCCAGTTCCTCGTCCTTCGCCCAGAGGATAAAGACATGTTCGTCGAAGCTTGTGACCACGAACTCAGTGCTCTTCTCCTTGCCGTCCTCCTTCCATCGGGCGACGAACCTTTCCGTCCCGGGAACCAGCGTGACATGACAGATCCCTGTTTTTCCACCCTGCCAATCTCCTTCGAGCGTTTCGGCGATGTCCTTGAGAGGTGCCGGGGTTCCGACGGTTTCCGTAAACGCCACGCGGGTACACGCGGAGAGCAGGCAGACCAAGGCGAAGAGCAAAAACGGGCGCACAGGCGGAATGGGGTGGGGGATTGCGGAAGGGAAGCATGGCTCCCGTTGACGCAGGCGCACAGTAACGGATCGCCTGTGCTGCGCGGGTTTTCAGATCTTGTGGACGCCCACCTTGGCAAAAATCTCGCGGGTTCCGGGCGTCACCCCTCTCGAAATATTTTAAGCGCTCAACAAATGCTGACTGCCGTCCACCCATCGAACACAAAATTGCAGGAGCAGGGTGGCGCTGTTCAGATTAAGTTTCGATTTGAGGTGCGACCGGTGGGTTTCCACCGTCTTGATGCTGATCCGCAAACGAGCGGCTATCTCGCGCGTCGGTACACCTGCCCCAATCAAGTGGAGGATTTCAAGCTCGCGATCGCTTAAACTGGAAACAGGCGAGTCCGCGACCTCTTCACCTTGGGCGTAACGATCCAACATTTGGCTCGCGACCGTCTCGCTTACGCAAAGCTGGCCTTTGTTTACCTTCCGGATGGCCTCAATCACCCTGGCGGAGGTGTCTGCTTTCATCACGTAGGCCTTTGCTCCCGCCCGTAAAACTCTCAGCGCATAAGTGGCCTCGTCGTGGGACGAAAGTACGACGAATTGAATCTGGGGCTCGCACGCCTTGACGTTTTTGATCAGTTCAATGCCGTTGGCGCCTTTGAGGCTTATATCCACAATGACCAATTCGGGTTTCAGGCGAAGAATGTTTTGAGTCGCGACAATGCAGTCGTCCCCTTCGCCGCAAACTTCCAGATCAGGTTCGGCGCTGACCAAGGCAGCTACGCCTCTTCTGAACAATGCGTGGTCGTCGACAATAAAGATCCGTGTTTTCATTAATAGTTGGCGTGGGCCTGTCGAGTAACAGCAGATGCAGTACCATTAATCAGAGGTGGGACTGCGCCAGAGTCGGTTGCGTGGATAATGTTTATACAATGCCCCACGTGCCCGTAAAAGTGTAAACGAAACAAACGTTTGAATGAACGAATCATCAACGAACCTCGCATTATTGTGACGATCGGCCACCGCGACTTGCAAAACGCAACGACTGCGCATCATCCCGCATACGATTTCCCGGGAACTCCCGCGAAGAGTTCCAGCGTGGGGTTTACGGCACCACCATCCGACGTTTTTGAACAGCGGGTGTGCTGCGCCTCCTTGATCCGAGAGAATTCGGATCCAACGCCGACAAACATTGCAGATCTTCCCGTGAAGACGTGATGATCGCTCGGCCTAACGACCGAGCATCTTTGCCACGACGAAGACCAGAGCAGCGCCACCGAGGCCGCCGCCGAAGAGAAGATAAACCAGAGAGTAGCCGATCGCTGCGAGTGGTTGGATAAAGTGCATGATATTGATAGGAAGTGAATTTTTTATTCCCTGTGGGTCCGATACCTCGAAGCTTGCTTCGGCTTGGTTGGGAGGTGGCACGGGCCTCTGGCCCGTGGGCCCGGGCGAACACGGGCGGGACGCCCGTGCCACGAAGGAGAGCATAACTGATCAGCGGCATGGTTGGCTTGGTTTCAATGCCTCGGGGCTTGCCCCGGGGTTGTTTACTTTAGTGTCCTTTCGGGTGTTTCGTGGGCAACTCATCGGCAGTGGTTCGATTCAATACACTTCCAGGTACTCCGGGCCGCGGGCTTTGAAACGCTTGTGCACCCAGAAATATTGCTCGGGTGCTTCACGCACGTATTTTTCGATCAGCTGGTTGATGCGGACGGCATCGGCGGCTGCGTCGGCGGTCGGGAAATTTTCCAACGACGGCAGGATGGTCAGCGTGTACGAGCCGTTCGTTTCGCGCTTCGCAAAATAGGGGACGACCGGCGAGCCGGTCATTTCCGTGATCTTGCTGGTGGCGGTGTTCGTGATGGCGGGTATGCCGAAAAACGGGAGGATTTCCGAGGATTTGGTCCGTTTGCCCTGATCGGGCGCATACCAAATGGTGTGCCCGGCGCGCAAGGCACGCACGAAACCGCGGAGGTCGTCGAAATGCACGGCGATGGCCATGCCTTCCTCGCGGTTGCGCCGCATCAAGTGGGCGATGACGGCGTTGTTCGGATCGCGGTAGAGGCAGCCGACGGGAACCGTGTTGGCCATGAACCGGCCGCAAATTTCGAGGGTGGTAAAATGAGCGGTGAGCAGGATCGCGCCGCGACCGCGGGCGACGGCGGCGGTTAGGTTTTCAAGGCCGATGATCCGGTGCGGAGGGAGATCGTGCGGCTTGGACCACCAGCCGGCGCACACTTCGAAAAGGCCCAGGGCGAGCGCGTCGTAGTGCGCGCGGGCCAACGCATGGATTTCTGCGGCGGACTTTTCCCGGAAGCACAGCTTTAAGTTGACGAATACCACGCGGCGGCGAATGCGGATGAAATGAAACGCAAACCAACCCAGTCCGCGCGCCAGCGCCCGTTTTTCGGGCCACGGCAGCGTGTTCAGCAGCCAGAAGCCGCCGAGGCCAAGCCACATTGGCCAGAATTGCGGCAGCCAGAGATTGGATTTCTCACTGCTCCGACTCATGCGTGACCGGAGGACGGCGCGTGGCCGTAGAGCTGGGGATTGAGCGCCGGATCGTTGTACATCTTGAATTGGTAATAGACGGAGAACGTGCGGCGCTTCGCGGCGACGTCGGCGAACAAGTCGGCCAGGCAACCCGTGAGGTCGGAGCGTTGGCGGTGGATGCGCGCCAGTTTTTCGGCGCACTTTTTTTTGTGTTCGTCGGACGCGCCGGTGCGTTCGGTTTCCTCGCGCATGTGAAATTCCTTGAGCGCCAGAATTGAGAGACGGTCGATCATCATGCCCGGCGTCTCGGAATTGCGCGGACAACCCGATTCTGCGGGTGACAATGCGGTGACGATCGCTTTGTCCATTTCCTCTGCGAAGTTGTTTCGTTCCTGGTTGAAGCGGTCGATGGCGCGCTTGGAACGATAGACGGCCTCGAAGCCGAGATCGTCGCGACGGGCGATATCCTCTTCATGCCACAACGAGAAATTGCGCAGGTGATTTTCCTCCAGCAAACGGTTGAAAGCTTCGCCGGTGGCGGTGGGCGGAGCGAGGTGCCAGCGAGTGGTGAGTTCGGTTTGGTGGGCGGCGATTTCCGAGGCGTCTAATTTCATGTTTGGCAGGGGAATGGAGTTGAAGAAAAGCAGCCCGGACACAAGCCTGCGCATTCTTTGCATGAAAACGCTGCTCGTGATCAAGCCCTCTTCGCTCGGGGATATCGTGCACGGGTTGCAAGTAGTTCAGACGCTGGCGCGGGAGCGGCCGGAGTGTCGGATTACGTGGGTGGTACGGGAGCGATTTGCGGGCCTCGTGCAGGCGGCGCCGTTTGTGCATGAGGCGGTAATTTTTCGCCGGCGCGATGGCTGGCGGGCGTTCTGGCGGTTGTTGAGGGAATTGAGGAAACGGCGTTTTGATGTCGTCTGGGACATGCAGGGATTGTTGCGATCAGGCTTGATGATAGCAGCGGCGGATTCGCCGGAGAAATGGGGCCGGCCCGATGCGCGGGAAGGCGCGGGATTTTTCTATAACCGGCGGGTGGAAGCGCCGGCGGGAGCGGGGCCGCATCATGCCTTGGAAGTTTTGCAGCCATTCTTGAAAACGGCTGGCGTTGCGCCGCGAATCGATTTTCCGCTCAGGTTGAAGTCCGACGCAGCCTTTCCATGGCAGAAATTCTTTGCGCACGACCCGCGCCGTACGTTCGTGATTTTTACGGACAGTCGTGGCGTCGGAAAGGAATGGCCGAGGTTCAGCGAGCTGACCGACCTGATTTTTCGCTCGATTCCGGAGGCGCGGGTCGCGTGGTGCGCCGGCAAACCGGCAAAACCGGAGTGCGAAGCACCGGCAGAGCGGTTTCTTAATCTGACCGGTTGCCCGATGGACGAGATGATCGCGTTGGTGCGGCAACCGGCGACTTTCATCGGCAACGACAGCGGGCCGATGCATCTCTCGGCGGCTTCGGGGAATCGCGTGCTGGCCATCTTTGGGCCGACCTCGCCGCGCCGGTTTGGGCCGTTTCCACTGACTGCCGCCAAACATTGTGCGGTGGAGGCCCCTGGCGGGCGTTTGGACCAGTTGGCACCGTCGACCGTGCTGACGGCGTTGGATGAATTGCGAAACCGCGACGTGTGACGCGGTTGCAAAATCCGGGTTAAATCCTGGAAAAACGCCACGAGCGTTCGCTTCCCATTTGCGTTTCTTTGTCTGCCAACAACTTTAGGAACGCTGCGCACAAAGCGCGGTCTGAAACCTCCGTCATGCCGGAAATGCTCATCATCAAGCCCTCGGCGCTCCGTGACATTGTCCACGGATTGCAGGTTGCCGCGTCGATCAAGGCGCAGCGGCCCGAGTGGCGCATTTCGTGGATTGTCCGGGATATCTTTTCGCCCTTGGTGCGATCGTGCATGGCGGTGGATCAAGTGTATGTGTTTCGCCGCAATGGCGGGGCGCGCGGTTTTTTGGGTCTTATGCGCGAGGTGCGCCGCAAGGAATTCGACCTCGTGCTCGATCTGCAGGGACTGTTCCGCACGGGCTTGATGACGAAGTGGGCGCGCGCCAAGCGGAAGGTGGGTCGCACCGATGCGCGCGAGGGGGCGGGATTTTTTTATGACGAAAAAGTGCCATTGCCGGCCGATGACACGCGCAGGCACGTATTGGACATCCTATTGCAGTTTTGCCTGAGCGTCGGCGCGGAACCGCGGTTGGTGGGACCATTGAGGTTTCGCGAGCTCGAGCGGCTTCACCTGAGTTTCATGGAGCCGCGCAAAGGCGTGCGGCCGGTGCTGATTTTCCCTGACAGCGGCCAAAGCAGCAAGAAGTGGAATGGCTTCGCGCAGTTGACTGCGCAATTAATCCGCGACGGCGGACGGAAAGTCGTGTGGGCCGGGAATAATTACCTGCCTTGTCGCGAATCTTTCCCCGACGGATCGTTCTTGAATCTCACGGGCAATACCAGTCTCACGTCGCTGCCGGCGTTGCTGGCGAAGTCGGATTGGGTGATTTCCAATGACAGCGGGCCGATGCACCTCGCCGCGGCGATGGGACTTAAGACGATCGGATTATTCGGTCCGACCGATCCGCAGCAATACGGCCCGTATCCACTTAAGAGCCCGACAAATTTCGCGATCCAAGCGCCCGTTGGCGACTTGCGTTTGCTTTCGGCGAAGGAAGTTTTCCGGTTGTTTCACCGCATTGAAGGGTCGGCTGGCCGCGCGCAGACCAAGGCGCCGTTGAACGTGGCCTGATTGCCGTTTGGTAGATGGCGGTCGGATCGCCAGGCGCCGTCGTTAGAAAACGGTGGTGTCGCCCGAAAAATTGCCTGTTCAACCGGGAGGATTCGGCTTCAACTTCCGTCTCCATGCTTGATCCCAGACTTCTCCGTGATTCGCCCGACGTCGTCCGCGCCGCCATCGCCCGGAAGCATCTCGACGTCGACCTCGACGCTGTGATTGCTCTGGATGCGTCGTGGCGCGCGCTGCTCATCGAAGTGGAAGCGCTGCGTTCGAAGCAAAAGGCGGCGAACAACGAGATGGCTGCGGCCAAGAAAGGATCGCCGGAATTTCTTGCCAAGGTGCAGGAAATGAAAGCGGTTTCCCAGGAGATCAAGGCCCGCGACGAGATCCTGAAACAAACCGAGGAAAAATGTCAGGCGGCGATGCTTGCGTTGCCAAATATTCCCCACGCCAGCGTCCCCGACGGACGCACGCCCGAGGAAAACCAGGTGTACGCCACCCATGGCGCGATCGAGTCGGCGTCGGCTCACGCCGCGCCGCATTGGGAGATTCCGGGGTTTTCCAACCTCATTGATTTTGCCCGCGGCGCGAAAGTCACCGGCGCGGGCTTTCCGTTTTTGATCGGGGAAGGGGCGAAGATTTCCCGGGCGTTGCTCCAGTTTTTTTTGGATGAGGACGTGAAGGCCGGCTACACGGAAGTCAGTCCGCCGATTTTTGTGAATGCGGCCAGCGCGACGGCCACGGGGCAGTTGCCCGACAAGGAAGGTCAGATGTACGAGACGGTCGACAAGCTTTATGCGGTGCCGACGGCGGAAGTTCCGCTGACCAATTTTTTCCGCGATGAAATTCTCGAGGAAGACGTGTTACCCGTTTGCCGCTGCGCGTACACGCCGTGCTTCCGGCGCGAAGCCGGCAGTTATGGCAAGGATGTGCGGGGCCTGAATCGCCTGCACCAATTCGACAAGGTCGAGTTGCTCAAATGGGTGCATCCCTCGTCGAGTTATGACGAACTGGAAAAGCTCCGGACCGACGCCGAGCGCCTGTTGCAAAAACTCGAACTGCCGTACCGCGTGCTGTTGATGTGCGGTGGCGACCTGGGGTTTTCGCAGTCGAAGAAATACGATTTGGAAGTATGGGCCGCCGGACAGAAACGCTGGCTTGAGGTTTCGAGCTGTTCAAACTTTGAGGCATTCCAAGCCCGCCGGGCGCAAATCCGTTTCCGCGCGAAAGCGACCGGCAAGCCGGAACTCGTGCATACGTTGAATGGCTCGGGTTTGGCGGTGCCGCGCGTGTTGGCGGCGTTGCTCGAAAATAATCTACAGGCGGATGGACGGGTGAAAATCCCGGCCGCGCTGGTGCCGTATTTCGGCAAGGACTACCTCAGTTTTAGTTAACGCCGCTCCTTTTTCCTTTTACCCAGTCGGACTCGCGATTTTAGATTTCGTCCTCATGCCCGCCGCAGTTCCCGTAAAATGCCGCGCACCGAAAAACGTCGGATGACCTGGCCCGATAAAGCCGGGCGAATGGGCGAGTTGATTGCGCGCTCGGCGTTCCACCCTGCGGTCCTTGGTTGGGCGGCAGCGCGGCGGAAGTCCGAGGTCTGGTCCGTGGCGTTGTCAGGTGGATCGGATTCGGTGGCGCTGCTTTTGTTGCTGTGGGCGCACTGGCCGGAACGCCGCGGGAAATTAGTCGCGCTGCATTTCAACCATCGCCTGCGCGGGCGCGAATCGACGGCGGATGAAGTGTTTTGCCGCAAGCTCTGCGCTGGACTCGGCATTCGTTTGGAAACCGGCCGTTGGCCTGGCCGGAATCGGGGGGCGAGCGAGGCGGCGGCGCGCGCGGCGCGGCACGAATTTTTTGGCGCGAGGATGAAAATCCATCGCAGTAAGGTGCTCTGGCTAGCCCATCAGCAGGATGACGTCGCGGAAACCATGCTCATGCGGTTGGCCAGAGGCAGCGGCTTAGGCGGATTGACGGCACCGCGCCCGGTTCAAACGGGCATCGATCGGCGGACGCACGTGCGACCGTTGCTGACGTTGAAGAAATCGGAACTCCTGGAGGCGTTGCGCCGGGCGAAAGCCGAATGGCGGGTCGACTCGACCAACGAAACCGGCCTCTATTTCCGCAATCGCGTGCGAAATAAGGTGCTGCCGGGATGGGCGAAGGCGGCTGGGCGGGATGCCGTGGCCGGAGCGGCGCGATCGCGCGAGTTGCTGGAGGAAGACGACGAAGCCCTGAAGGCCTGGGCGCAGAAACTGTCCGCCACGGGTCGCGATGGGGTACTGGATATCAGGTCTTTGGCGGGCGTTCCGCGGGCGGTGATTAGGCGGGTTTTGCACCAATGGCTTTTGAAAGTAGCGCCCGCGACGGACCTTTCCCGACAGGGCTTTGAATTGCTTCTGGCTGCGGTTGAACGGGGCGAGTCGACGAAGTTCAGCTTGGGGCGCCAAGACTTTGCACTGATCAGAAAGGGGCAACTGTCTCTTAAAAGAGGATAGCACCGTTCCGAATTTTGTGCTTATTTCCACCCGGTGAGGCGTTTGACATATGAGACGGAACCACCACCTTATTTTACAACACTCACTTTATTCCTTTATTCCCCATGGCCGATAACGACGAAAATAAGAAACGCCGCCCTTTAAAGAGCCTTCCGCCTGAAAGCTTTCAGCCGAAGGTGATGCTCATCTGGCTCGCGATCATCGCGGCGATTGTGGCGCTTTTTTCCTTCAACACGGCAAAGACGGCGACGCCCGCCCGGCTGAAGATTCAGCAGGTCGTCGCCATGTCCGAAAAGGGCGAGATCATGGATGGAGCTTTGCGCTCGGACGTCACCGGGGGGAATCAATGGTATGAGATTACGGGCGAGATCAAGCAGTCTTCGCTTCAGAGCGAAAGCGGGCCAACCAAGTATTTCATCGCTTCGGGCCGACTGACGGACGCGAACATGGAGCGTCTCCAAAAAAGCGAAGCATTTGTGGAAAAACCCGCGACGACGGCCTCGATGCAATTGATGCTCAATGTCCTGCCCTTTATCATCGTGATCGGGCTCCTTTATTTCCTGTTTGTCCGTCAACTGCGCCAAGCCGGCAAGGGCGCGTTGAGCTTCGGCAAAAGCCGTGCCAAGCTGCTGACCCGTGACAAAGATCGCATTACGTTTGGCGACGTCGCGGGTTGCGACGAGGCCAAGGAAGAAGTCAGTGAAGTCGTCGACTTCCTGAAAGATCCCAAGAAATTTCAAAAGATCGGTGGTCGGATTCCGAAGGGCATCCTGATGGTGGGGCCTCCCGGCACGGGCAAAACGCTGCTCGCCAAAGCCATCGCGGGCGAAGCCGACGTTCCCTTTTTCTCGATCAGCGGTTCGGACTTTGTGGAGATGTTTGTCGGCGTCGGTGCGAGTCGCGTGCGCGACATGTTTGAACAAGGCCGCAAAAATGCGCCGTGTCTTATTTTTATCGACGAAATCGACGCGGTGGGTCGCCAGCGCGGCGCCGGTCTCGGCGGCGGCAACGACGAACGCGAGCAGACGCTTAACTCGCTGCTCGTGGAAATGGACGGATTCGATACGCAGGAAGGCGTCATTATCATTGCGGCAACCAATCGGCCGGACGTTCTGGACAGCGCGCTGTTGCGCCCCGGTCGTTTTGACCGTCAGGTTTACATCGATTTGCCGGATATCATCGGCCGGGAGCAGATTCTCCGCGTTCACGCGCGCAGGATTACCCTTTCCGACGACGTCAATCTGGCCGTGATTGCTCGTGGAACCCCCGGCCTGTCCGGTGCCGAACTGGCCAACCTTTTGAATGAGTCAGCGCTACTGGCTGCACGCCGCAGTAAGAAAAGAGTCGAGATGCAGGACATCGACGACGCCCGGGACAAGGTTCTTTGGGGTCGCGAGCGCCGCCGCGTGATGGACGATGCCGAAAAACGCCTGGTGGCTTGGCACGAAGCCGGACATGCGATCGTGCAGGCAGTTTTGGACGACGGCACGATGCCTGTACACAAAGTGACAATCATTCCCCGTGGACAGAGCTTGGGGAGCACGACTTATCTTCCGACGAAGGACATTCTCACCCAGCCGCGCAAGAAGCTGCTCAATCAGGTGGCCATGGCCATGGGCGGGCGCATTGCCGAAGAGCTTGTGACCGGCGATTTCAGCAACGGAGCTTATGGCGACTTAAAGCAGGCCACGCGGATTGCCCGAGCCATGGTTTGTGATTACGGCATGAGCGAACTTGGACCGGTGGCTATGGGTGAAAACCAGGACACCGTGTTTCTGGGGCGCGATATTACCCGTTCCCAGCATATCAGCGAAGAGACTGCACGGAAGGTCGATGCGGCGATTTCCGATATTCTGCACACGCAGTATAACCGCGCCCAGCAGATCATCACCGAACACCGGACCGCACTCGACAAGATCGGCGCCGCGCTCATCGAACACGAAACGATCGAGGGCAAGCATGTGCTGGAGATCATCGAGCACGGTGAAATCAGGACCCCGATTGTTAATGTGAAGCCACCCAAGCTTCCCGCGCCGGATACGGGCAAGCCTGCCGACCGGTCGGCGACCAAGGAGGCGCCCGGAGCACCGGGTACGCCTGCGCCGAGCCCGGCCTGATTGCTTTGGATGGGCGTTATCTTCAAGCCGGTCTCACGCCCGGTTTTTTCGTTTTACGGGGTTTTGTTTTTCAAAGAAACAAGCCAGCGAAAACCACTTTGGACATACGTTCGGCCCGCGGGTTGGCGACAATTTGATCGGGGATTTCCGCAGTTTCGGATCAGTTGATTGAATGAACTGACCGCTCAGGTTTAACCCGAGCATCGGGCATTTTGGAAAATCAGACTTGGATTGCGTTCCGCTACTGCCAAGACTGCGGATTAAATTATGAACATTTGCTGCATCGGAGCTGGTTATGTAGGTGGACCGACCATGGCCATGATCGCGCTAAAATGTCCCGACATTCGCGTGAATGTGGTCGACATGAACGCTGCGCGGATCGCCGCCTGGAACAGTGGAACCTTGCCGATCTACGAACCTGGCCTCGACGATGTCGTGCGCGAGGCTCGCGGCCGTAAT
>JAYVMJ010000079.1:0-3273 GCA_043759025.1 Verrucomicrobiota bacterium
CGACTTACCGGCCGGAAATGCAATGGCTGGCCGAACGACTTCAGCATCTTGGCCGGCGGGTGTTCTGCATGCGGCCCGAGGACGTCTTTCCGCTCGGTGGGGAATTATTTTTCAACGTCGATGGCACGCCCGAAAAGATCGACATCATCCACCGCTTTTTCGAATTGTTTGACTGGGCGAATGTACGGATCGCCCCTGATATTTTGGAGGCATGGCAAAGCGGCGCGGTGGTCATCGCGCCACCGATGAAACATTTTCAAGAGGAGAAACTGGCGCTCGCGCTTTTTCATCACCACCTGTTGCACGACTATTGGGCTGAAGCGATTGGCGGACGGAGCCTGAAATTGTTACGACAATTGATTCCGCAGTCGTGGGTGATGGATCCCACGCCGCTGCCGCCGGGGGCGGTGCTCGACGCGCCCGAGGTGGGCGGACGCATGCCGTCCGATTGGCGCGACTTGATCGCGGCGTCGCAGAAGGAACGCGATCTCATCATTAAGATCAGTGGGTTTCACGAAACGGCGTGGGGCGCGCGGAGCGTCGTGCTCGGAAGCGATTGTTCCAGGGAGGAGTGGCAGCAGGGGATCGAGCAGGCGCTCCGGCTGGCTCCGACCAATTTGCATATCCTGCAGGAATATCGAAAACCGAAGCGCCTCATCCATCCGATTTACTCGAGCGCCGCGGGGGAGAATGCTTCCGCGATGGAAGTGCAGCCGAAGGCCGGTCGCCTGCGCTTGTGCCCGTATTATTTTGTGGTCGCTGGTCAAACCCGGCTCTCCGGTGCGCTCGCCACGTTTTGTCCGCCGGACAAGAAAATTATCCATGGCATGCAGGATGCGGCCTTGCTCCCCTGCAGGGTTGTCTCCTTAACTTGACGTGTGCGTAATTCCGCCGCGTTTACCCGCTCCCCGGTTCCAGCGACGATAGGGCGTGCCGTCATCTGTGCCGCCTTGCTGGGCAGTTTTTGCTTCTCAACGCTCCGTGCGCAACCTGCGCAGGTGACCGACCTCGCGCAAGTTCGCGAGCGAGCTGAACGATCGGACCCGGACGCCCAGAATACGTTGGGCAACGCCTACTCCAGTGGTTCCGGCGTGGGCCAGGATTATGCGGCGGCGCTGACCTGGTTCCGGAAGGCGGTGGAGCAAGGATTCTCACCGGCGGAATTCAATCTGGGTCTTGCCTACGAATTGGGTCGCGGTATTCCCGCGGACGAAAGACAGGCCTTTAAATATTATATGATGTCGGCCGAACAAGGATTTGGTCCGGCACAATTCAATATCGGAAATATGTACTCGGCCGGACGCGGCGTCGGGCAGGATTTGTTCGAGGCAAGTCTCTGGTACCGGCAAGCGGCGGAAAAGGGAATTACGGAAGCGCAATTCAACCTTGGCCTCGCCTATGAAACCGGGCGCGGCGTTAAAAAAGACGAGGCACAAGCGATGCGGTGGTATCAGCCCGCCGCCGATCATGGTTTCGCGCGCGCGCAGTACAATCTTGGTCTTTTGCTGGAGGAAGGCCGCGGCCTGGAAAAAAATGAAGCGGCAGCTGCGGCTCTCTATCGCAAAGCGTCCGACCAGAACTTCGCCTCGGCCCAAAATAATTATGGATTGATGATCGCCGAGGGCAGGGGCGGTCTGACGAAGGATCCAGTTCAGGCGTTGATGTGGCTGAATCTGGCGGTTCAAAATGGCGCCGACCCGGCGGCCCGGGATTTTATCAGCCAAGGGCTTTCGACGACACAGCTTGATGAGGCGGCCCGCTTGTTGGGCGAACGTGACAAAAAAGACGGGGTCGCATCGAGGACGCCGTTGGCGAAGGGAAGATTGGCAACTGCGCCCGCCGCCGAAAACGTGAAGAGTGTGGCCGAAGCACCTGCGCCAAAAACGTCCGGAAGTCCTCCAATCGAAATCGCCGTCGCGCCGACATCCTCACCATCGGCTCCCGCAGAAGTTAAGAATTCACCCGCGGAAAAGAGCGCTCCAGTCCAACCGGCGGGAAAAACTGAAGTTGATGCGCAACAAAAGCTGGTTCGGCTACAGCAGCAGTTGGATGAGGCCAATCAGGCGTTGGAAAAAAGCGGGGCGTCCGTCGCCGAGTTGACAGCGGAAAACGAGCGGCTGGAAAAGGAACTGAAAGCCGCGAAGCCGGCCACCGTGCCTCCAGCGGCGGCAACTCCTGAACGGCTGCCGGTGGTCCGGCCGGACAGCACTGAACTGGCGAGCTTGCGCGAAGAACGAGCGTCGCTGCGCGAGGAAAATTCTCGATTGAAACAAAATGGCGCCGAGGCCGTCGCCCTACGCTTAAAGAACGAACAACTGGCCCGCGACAATGAACAGGTGACGGCGTTTATGACCAGCAACCGCCGCGACCTCGATCAGGCGCAGGCGAAGATTGCCGATTTACAAAAACAGCTCGATCCGGCGAAGACGGGTGGTGCGGCCGCAGTGAGCGATGCGGCCAAATCGCCGGCGTCTGCCCAGGCGAATGACGCCGCAGTCCGGAAATTGACGGCGACGGTCGCGGAGTTGAACGCGGCGAACGATAAACTCGAAAAGGATCTCGATAACTCGAAAAAATCGACTGAGGCCGCGCTCGCCGCGCAATCGCAGGCCGTCTCAGCTGCACAGCCTGATGCCTACAAAATGGAGATCAGCACCCTACAGACGCGCGTGAAAGAACTGGAAAGTCAGATCGAGGATGAGCGCAATAGCACCGCCAAGGAAATCGCGTCGATGGCTTCCAAATTGCAGCGGATCGGCGAGACCAATCGGTCGCTCACCGAAGCCAATCGCGCTTTGCTGGGGGCAAAGGAAAACGATACTGGTGCTTCGAACGATGAATTGGAACAACTTCGCGGCAAAGTGCGCGAGCTCACTTCGAGCGGTGATGATCTTCGCCAGCAGAACCAGCGCTTGAGTGATGAGGCGCAAAAAACAACAGCCGATCGCGATGCGCTCAAGCTGCAGCTCACTGAAACTCAAAAGGCGGCGGTTTCGGTTGCCACACTTGCTGACGAAAGAAACGCGTTGCAGGAAAAATTGGATAACGCGGGCGCGCAACTTGCGAAGGCACAGCAGGAGACTGAGGCGCAGCGTAGGAACACCGACGAGCTCAAAGCACAACTCACTCAGAGTCTTCAAACGGCTGAAAAAGCGCAAACCGACTTGACGGCTCAGCAATCCCGGGCCGCCGACGCGGAAAAAGCGACGGATTTACACAACACCTCAGTCGCGAAATTGACTCTGGCCAACGCCAGATTGGGCGCGGAGAAAG
>JAYVMJ010000080.1:0-5755 GCA_043759025.1 Verrucomicrobiota bacterium
GCGAAACTGGGCACGTCCGATCCTACCTCGCGTTGGGTGACCACACATTTTTTGTGCGGGTGATAATACTCGATCGGGTCCTCAATGGTGATGATGTGCCCGTCACGGTTTTCGTTGATGTAGTTCACCATCGACGCGAGCGTCGTCGATTTGCCCGAACCGGTCGGACCGGTGACGAGAATAAGACCGCGCGGACGGTGCAGCAATTCCTTGATCTTATCGGGCATGCCAATCGTGCGCAGGTCGAACAATTGGTTCGGGATCTGGCGCAGGACGAGGCCGTAGTTTCCTTTGGCCTTCATTACGCTCACGCGGAACCGCGCTTTTTCGCCGTACGCGAAACCGAAATCAGTGCCGCCGTTCAACTTCACATTCTGAATGTGATTGTCGGGCGTGATCGCGAGCATGAGTTGCTCGGTGTCTTCCGCACGCAATTCGGGACCGTCGATCGGTGTCATGCTGCCGCGCAGGCGAAGGCACGGTGGAACTCCGACTTGAAGGTGCAGATCGGAACTCTTCTGGTCCACGACCAACTCAAGGAGATCGTTCATTTCGTAGCTCATGCGAGGGTAGGATTTAAGATGATGATCGTCAAAGGGCGTCGGCGACGGTGACAGTGACAACTTCGGCGATTGTGGTGTGTCCCGCAAGGACTTTGCGAATCCCGTCCTCCCGCATGGTCCGTAATCCGTCTTTTCTGGCCTGCTGGCGCACGCGACTGGCGCTCGCACGGCTGCTAATCAGGGCGCGAATGCCGTCATTTACTAAAAATATTTCAAAAATGCCGATTCGTCCGTGAAAGCCGGTTCCGTGGCATGAATCACACCCCGCACCACGCATAAACGTAGCTCGCTCCAGAGTGGCGGCGGGCAGGTTCAATGCCTGCAATTCGCGAGTTGATGGCGCATACACCTCCCGACAACTCGGACAATTCCGTCGCACCAATCGTTGGGCCATCGACGCCCGCAAACCCGCCGCCACCAAAAACGGTTTTGCGCCAATGTCAGCCAGCCGCGTCACAGCCGACGTCGCATCGTTGGTGTGCAGCGTACTGAAAACCAAATGTCCCGTGAGCGAGGCATTGATCGCAATCTCCGCGGTTTCGCGGTCGCGAATTTCGCCGACCATCACAATGTTTGGCGCCTGCCGCAGCATCGCGCGCAACGCCGCGGCAAACGTCAGGCCGACGGCCGCGTTTACCGGTACCTGATTGATGCCTGAAAGCTGATATTCGACGGGATCTTCGACCGTGATGATCTTGCGCGCCGATTGATTGAGCTGGTGCAAACAGGCGTACAACGTCGTGGTTTTCCCGGAGCCGGTCGGTCCCGTGACGAGCACCATGCCGTCGGGCGACGCGATCAAGCGCTCGAATTCGCGCTGGTCGTCCGGCCAGAAACCGAGCTCCGGCAAACCGAGCTTCAATCCTTCCTGATCGAGCACACGCATCACAATGCTTTCGCCGTGCACGGTCGGCAGCGACGACACGCGCAGGTCGAGCGCGCGCCCGACGGACGCCACTTGGATGCGCCCGTCCTGCGGCAGGCGCTTTTCCGCAATGCTGATGTTGGCCATGATCTTTAAACGTGAAATGATCGCCGGTTGCAGCCGTTTTGGCGGAGCACTCGCCTCCAACAAAACGCCGTCAACGCGATAGCGCACCCGAAACGCGCGCTCCAACGGCTCAAGGTGAATGTCGGAAGCGCGACACCGGATCGCCTCCGCAATGATTGTCTGGACGAGATGGTTGATCGGCGCGTCGCTTTCGCTGGCCTCGCTTTCCTCGCGGCTCACTTCGATCGTCAGGTCGGTATCGACCGCCGTATTCAATTCAGCATCGGGAGCGACTATTTCCGGACGACGAGGCGATTCGTAGCAGCGTTGAATCGTTTTTTGGATCTCGTCGGACGTAGCGAGAGACAACAACACCCGCATTCCCGTCAAGTAGGCAAGACTGTCGATTACCCCCATGGCGAACGATGCCGGCGCCGCCACGTGCAACGCGCCATTCTCGATGGCAAACGGCATCACGGCGTGCTCCTGCACGAATGAAAACGGAACCGTGGCCAACGCTTCGGCGGGGATCAGCCGTTTCTCGAGCGCGATGCAGGGTAAACCACATGCTTCGGCGACGGCCGCAGTGAGCGCAAGTTCATCGATCCAACCCTTGCGCACAAGGACGTCGATCAGCCGGAGCGCCGAATCGCTCCCGCAGGCAAGCTCGGCGAACTCCTCGCGGGCTGCGTGCACCTGTTCGCCCCGGACCAATCCGTGATCCAAGGCGATTTGAATGAGATAATCGTCGGCCGTTTTCATCGCACGGACCGACGCGTGGCCCCGCGTCAGCGGTTTAGACTCATGAGAAATTCCGCGTTGGTTTTGGTTTTCTTGAGACGCTGGATGAGCATATCCATCGAATCCGCCGCCGGGACGCCCTGCATCGCGCGACGCAGCGAATACACCCGCAACAATTCATCCGGATGGTAAATGAGCTCTTCTTTGCGCGTGCCGCTCTTGTCGATGTTGATCGCGGGGAATATGCGCTTGTTGACGAGATCGCGATCGAGGTGGAGCTCCATGTTACCGGTGCCCTTGAATTCCTCGAAGATGATTTCGTCCATGCGGCTGCCGGTATCGACGAGCGCGGTGCCGAGAATCGTCAGACTCCCCGCGCCTTCGATGTTGCGCGCGGAACCGAAGAAACGCTTCGGCTTTTGCAGCGCATTAGCCTCGAGACCGCCCGACATGATCTTGCCGCTGTTTGACGCGAGCGCGTTATAAGCGCGGGCGAGACGTGTGATGGAATCGAGCAGGATGATGACGTGTTCGCCGAGTTCCACGAGACGGCGCGCCTTTTCGATGACCATCTCGGCGCAATGCACGTGGCTTTCCGGTGCTTCATCGAAGGTCGAACTCACCACCTCGCCCTTGCAGTGGCGTTTGAAGTCCGTGACTTCCTCAGGACGCTCGTCCACGAGGAGAATGATCAAGCGGGCATGCGGCGAATTGGCGGCGATGGAGTTCGCCATGTTTTGCATGAGGATTGTTTTACCCGTGCGCGGCGGGGCGACGATGAGACCGCGCTGGCCGAAACCGACCGGCGTCACGATATCCACCATGCGCATCGAAACATCTTTCGCGCCCTGCTGTTCGAGCATGATGCGTTGCAGCGGATAATAAGGCGTCAATTCCTCGAACGGTTGCACCTTGGACGCTTCATCCGGTGCGCGACCCATCACCGAACGGATCGCGACCACAGCTGGACAACGATCATTGCCCTGGGGTGCCTGAAGTTGAACTTCAACTTGATGCCCGCGTTTTAAGCCGAGCTGCCGTACAAAAATTTCCGGCAGGAACGCATCCTCGGGATACAGGCGATAATTGACATCCTCGTGCACCACGAAACTCAGTCCGCGATCAGTCTGGTCGATGTATCCACGGTCGTAGAGCGGACGCTTCTGCTCGTTGATCGCGGCGAAAATCTGGTTGATCAGCTGACGCCGATTGGGCGCGCCTTCGAACTTCAGTTCCATCTTCCGCGCCAGCGCCGTGAGATCGAAAAGATTCCGACCGTATAGTTCATTCAACCAGATTGGTTCCTGGCCGCCGGTCGCGATTTCTTCAGCGAGCTTGGCGATCGTTTCCAAACTCTGGAAGCGCGCCGGATCGGGCAAATCGCCCACGTGAATGACTTCCTTGGGGGGAAGCGGTTGTTGCGGGGGTTTGTTACCTTGGAATTGAGGATTACCCCACTTTCCGCCGCCACCCTGGCCACCTTGGCCGCCACCGCCGCCTTGGCCGCCGCCTCGAAATTGCTTTCCACCGCGACCGCGCCGGCCGAATTTGCCACCGCCGCCGCCGTGCTGTTGATAGTGACCACCACCGCCTCCTTGACCGCCGGCATTTCCTCCGCCTTGGCTGTTCCCTTCCTGATAACCGCCTTGGCTGTCGTCGGGTGCATGCTGCGGCGGTTGCGGTTGCTGACCGCCATCGCCGCGATTTTCAGCGGGAGAGGCGGGAGATTCCTGAGCTTGCGGTGACGCGGATTGCGGCGCTTCGAAATTAAATTCCTGAAGCGGCGCGCGCTCCGGCTCACGGGGAGCGCGTGGTGGCTCACGGGGAGCGCGTGGTGGCGCGATATAAACTGGTTCGGGCAAAGGAGCGGGCGCCGGCCTTGGCGCGGGTGCCACTTCTACTGCTGGCGCGTGCGCCGCAGCGGGTGTCGCCGCCGAGCCGCGCCGGGCGCGAGTCTTCACGGGAGCAGCCGCAGCGGGTGCGACTTCAGCGGTGTCGCTGCTCGCTTTGCGCGACGTCTTGGCCGGCTTCTTGCCGCGGACCAGACGCGAGCTTGGGCGCTTGGCCGCTGTGGAACCGTCGCTGGCAGCAGCGGGCTTGGATATTTCCTCGTCGGATTTAGGGGGGACCATTGAATGCGGCCTGCGGGCCGAACGTAGTTTATTTCAAGAGGCGATCAGCCAGCGCATTGACCTGTTCTCGCAAAAATTCGGGGGATCCGTCGTTAAGGAGAACGTGGTCTGCCAGCTCGCATTTTCGGGCCAGTGGCAGTTGCTTGGCTAGGCGCTGTTGAGCGAGCTCCGGGGTGATGCCCTTTTGCTCCAGCCGCCTCAATTGCAAACCAGACTCTGTGGTCACACAGACGATGAAATCAAACCAATTTTCCAAACCTTTCTCGAACAAGAGCGGCACCTCGACAATGAACGCCTGTCCTTGGCTTTTCGCGAAGGTCTCCCGCCACTGCGCATATAGCCGCGTGTGCAGCAATTCCTCCAGCCATTCGAGCGCAGCGGGCTCGCCAAAGACCTTCTGTCCCAAAATATCGCGACGCACGGTGCCGTCGTCCGCAAACACCGCGTCGCCAAACTTCTCCCGTATGGCCAAAATCACTTCTTTATTGGTAAATAGCAGGTCATGCACCATCGCGTCGGCGTCCACGGAAATAAATCCGCGCTCGGCAAAAAACGCCGCGGCGGTGGATTTCCCACAACCCATTCCACCCGTAAGTCCAACAATCAGATTCGCATGACCGCGCATTCGTTTCTTGGTCAGACAAAGGGCTTGCCGGCTAGGGAGCAAACCCTATCTCTAATTGCAACTTAATGGCTCCGCACGCAATCGATACCAAGAGTCCAGCGGCCGTCTTTGCCGTCGTCAAAAACGCGTTCACGCTGATTTCGGCGCACGCGAGTTTTCCCCTGCTTGATCGGCTCTTTGCGGACGTGACCAACATGTTCAATGGCAAGTATCCGGGATACTTGGGTATCGATATGCACTATCATGATTACGAGCACACCTTGCAGGCGACGGTGTGCCTCATTCAGATTTTGGAAGGGCGTCACCGGACCGGCGACAAGCCGATTCTTTCCGCGCGCGATTGCGAACTGGCGGTGATCGCGGTACTGCTGCACGACACCGGTTATTTAAAGCACGCCGACGATCGTGATGGAACGGGTGCCAAATACACGATGATCCACGAAAGCCGCAGCTGCGAATTTGCCCGCAGCTACCTGCCGTCGCTGGGTATAAAGCCCGCGGAAATCGATGATGTCTGTGCCGCCATCAGCTGTACGGGCCCGCAAAACAAGATCTCCCAAATGAGTTTCAGCCGCGAGAACGCCCGCATTATCGCGTTCATTCTCGTCACCGCCGACTATCTCGGACAGATGAGCGCGCCGGATTACGTGGACGAGTTGCCGATGCTTTTCGGCGAATTCGAGGAGGCATTCGAGTTCGAGCA
>JAYVMJ010000081.1:0-6972 GCA_043759025.1 Verrucomicrobiota bacterium
CGTGGAGGCCGTGGAAGCCGGTGAGCGTGAAGAACGCGGTGGAAAACAGATTTGAGTTCACGCGGACGCCACTTTCGAACAGCCCCCAATATTCGAGTCCCTGGCCCACGATAAAAATGCCACCAAGCAGAATCGTGAGCGCGAGCCACCCGATCATCGCGCGGTTGCGTCCGTGATGCTGGCTCACTTCCGCGCGCCAGATCGTGAAGCTGCTGGCGAACAGGCAAACGCTGAACAGTCCAGTCTTGAGCAAATCCAAATCATGGCCGCTCGGCCCGGCCCACGGTTTCGCCGTGTAATAAAGGTACGCGAGAATCAGGACGGCAAAGAATCCCGTCTCCGAAACGATGAACGCGATGACACTCGCGTAATTTTTTTCCGGCGACGAGGTTTCCATTTTCCATTTCGTTCCCACCACGGGGTCGGGACGATCGGGATTGGCGAAATCCCACAGCGGGCGACGGCTGCGAATCGGAGGAAGGAAATTAAAGTTTTCCACCGGTGGCGGGGAAGTGGTGGCCCACTCCAGCGTCCAGGCCTGCCACGGATTGTCGCCGGCGATGCGGCCGTGGCGGCGACTGAGCCAGAGATTCCACACAAAGAGCAGCGACGCGGCGGCCATGAAAAATGCACCGACCGTCGAGACCATATTCATCCAACCCCAACCCGGCAGATCCGGGTAAGTATAAACACGGCGCGGCATCCCGGCCAGTCCGAGAAAATGCTGGATGATGAATGTCAGGTTGAAGCCGACCGTCATGAGCCAAAACGACCATTTCCCGAGTTTCTCCGACATCATGCGCCCGGTCATTTTGGGAAACCAGTAATGAACCGCTCCAAGAATCGCGAAGACGATCAGGCCGACGAACACAAAATGGAAATGCGCGACCAGATAATAGCTGTTCTTCGTTTGCCAATCCAGCGCGGCGACCGCGTGACTGACGCCCGTCAGGCCGGCGAGAAGAAATTGTACGAGTGCGGCGATGCAGAAGAGCATCGGCGTATCCAATTTTATGCGGCCACCATACAGCGTCGCGCTCCAGTTGAGGACCTTCACGCCGGTGGGAATCGCAATCAGCAGACTGGACGCGACGAAGAACAACTCGACCGTGTGCCCGAGGCCGAGCGTGAACATATGATGCGCCCACACCAGCAGGCTCAGGAAGGCGATCGCGACGGTTGAGCCGGCGACAAATTCGTAACCGAAGATCGGCTTGCGTGAGAAAACCGGGATCACTTCCGACAGAATCCCGAACGCCGGCAGCGCGACGATGTAAACTTCCGGATGACCGAAGGCCCAGAAGATGTGCTGCCACATGATCGCGGAGCCGCCGCCGGACGGCAGGAAAAAGCTGCCGCCGAGCTGGCGGTCGATCAGTAGCATCGCCAAGCCCGCGTTGAGCACGGGCAGCGCGAGGATGAGAATGAAGGAATTGACGAACATCATCCAGGAGAACAGCGGCAACCGGCGCAGCGTCATGTTCGGCGCGCGTTGCGTGAGCACGGTGACGATCAAATTGATCCCCGTCGCAACTGAGCCGATGCCCAGCACCAGCAACGACAGCGCCCAATAATCCACTCCGGCCTGCGAGGAGTACGGCAGTTCGCTCAATGGTGCGTAAGCGAACCAGCCCATGGACGGCGCGCCGCCGCTGAAATAGCTGAAATGCAGGAGCACGCCGCCGAACGGCACGAGCCAGAACGAAAAGGCGTTGAGCCGCGGAAACGCCATGTCGCGCGCGCCAATTTGCAGCGGCAGAATATAATTCGCCAAGCCGAAGAGCATCGGCATCGCGACGAGGAAAATCATCGTCGTGCCGTGCATCGTGAACAGCATGTTGTAAGTATCCGGTCCGACGAATGTGCTGTTGGGCACGGCAAGTTGAAGGCGGATGAACAGCGCCTCGACTCCGCCCACGACGAAAAAGACCAGCGCCGTCAGCATGTACAGAATGCCGATGCGCTTGTGGTCGACGGTTGTGACCCACGAGAGCATCCCGCGCTCCGGCTCGGCCTCGGCCGCGATGGCCACCGAATGGGGATGGGCGGATACGTTTGGGCTCATCGCAAGGTTTCCAGATAAGCGGTTAGTGCGCTGACGTCGTGATCAGCGAGATGAAAGTCAGGCATCAGGCAGCCCGGTTTGACGCTTTGGGGATCCGCGAGCCAACGGCGGATATTTTCGCTGGTGTTGTCGGCGACGCCGGCACCGAGCTGTCGACGGCTGGCGAAGTGCGTGAGATTCGGGCCCTCCGTCGCGCTTCCGAGACCGTCGACCGCGTGGCAACTGACGCATGTTTTGTCCCGAAAGAGCGCGAGACCATGAACCGCGAGGGGAGTGGCGGGCGTCGCGGCGTTTATTTGCTGGGCCTTTTCCCACGCGGCGAAATCCGCCGGTGAATCCACCACGATCAGGAAATGCATCCACGCATGTTGCGTTCCGCAAAACTCCGAACAGATACCAAGATAAGTCCCGGGTTTGTCGGCCTCCAACCAAATGGAGTTCGGATGTCCGGGCACCGCGGTGATTTTTCGCGCAAGCTCCGGCACCCAGAATTCGTGCAACACATCTGACGATTCGAGCCGCAGCGAGAACGCCTTGCCGGCGGGGATATGGAATTCGTTCGCGACGGTGATGCCGGATTTCGGATAATTCGCCTCCCACCACCAGCGATGACCGGTCACGATCAAGTCCGGCTCCGGCGCGGGGGGCGGATCCGACAGGCTGATGGTGCGCGCGGTGAGCGCGAAGAGCGCGATAACGATCAGGCAGGGAATGGCGGTCCAGATAATCTCCACCTTGGTGTTGCCCGCGATCTGTTCCGGATCCGATTCCCCCTCGCGCCAGCGGAAACGCATGAGCGAATAGACGACGAGTCCGGCGACGATGACAAAGACGGCACCGAGGATGATCGTCGAGATGACGCCCAGATCGAAAATCGAACGCGCGTTCGGTGAATCCGGATCGAGCACGCGCAGGACCGAAACTTGTGCGAGAAAAAGCGGCATGCTTGTGGTCATCAGGGATGTCACGGCAGTAGGCGTCGAAAAATTCCGCGCCGCTTTGGAGCGCAACGAGAAATTCCGAACAGCGAACCGTCCTCCCTTTTTCGCCGGGATTCAATCTCGATATCGTTCTGCGTGGGGGTGGAAACCCTGATCCGCCGGAGTCAGAAGCGAAACTTAACCTGATCGAAAGCTCCCCGCATTTTACACCGCAGAAAACGCAGAATACACAGAAGGAAGAACGTCGGATAGAATGATCCGATTGTTTCAATGTTTACACCGGGAACGCAAAGCGCGCGAAGCAACGCATCGAATTTCGAGGGTGCGCTTGCCGCGCCACTCAGGATGGACATGATTCAAATTTTTAACGCGGAGTTCGCGGAGGGCGCGGAGGGAATTCGCCGGGGTTGCACTTCGTTCGAAAAAGCCTCATCGACAAAACCAGACTTGAACCTTCGCACGCTCATTCCGTCCTTTCTCGTCACTGGCATTGCTCTCCTGGGCGGACGCCGCAATCGCCCGCAGTCTGAGACCGAGGCGGAATGGGGCAGCGAAGTGAAACGCGATCGGGACATGGGCTTGATCGGGCTTTATCACGACGGTCTGTCGAATTCGCAGAAGGAAATCGATGACCGAACCTGGCAGGACTTGGACATGGACGGGTTGTTCGCCAAAATCGACCGCACGGCGGGAATGCCGGGTCGTCAGGTGCTTTATCATCAGATGCGCACCTACGAGGAGGATGACGTCGTTCTGACTGAGCGGGCACGTCAGCAAAAAATCTTCCGCGAGGACGCCGCAATGAGACGGGCAGTCACCTCCTTGCTGGCGCGTCTTAAGAAACCCGGGGCGACTTGGATCGCACCGTTGTTGCTCAATCCGCTTCCAACGGTTCCCCGTTACGCGTGGTTGTTTTATCTTTCGAGTCTGCTCTCGCTGCTGGGTCTCGTCGGCATGCCGTTTTTTCCACCGCTGATTCTCTCCAGCTTGGTGCTGTTTTTTGTCAACCTGTACATCAACTTCACTTACGGCGCGAGGATTGCACCTCACTTTGGTGGCTTTGCCCAGATCGACTCGTTACTCTCCATCGGGCAGAAACTCGCGAAAATTTCGGATCCGCATCAGCTGCCACAATTGGCGTATCTGCGAACCAATGCACCCGTGATTGCGGTTTTGCGGAAACGGTTTGGCTGGCTGGTCAACGACCGTAGTTCCCTGGGCGATATCGGGCAGGCGATAATGGAATACCTCAATATTTTCTTTCTCGTCGATATCCTTACTTTCCTGCGCTCGCTCAAGGGACTGCGCGAACACCGGGAAACGTTGGTTCGGATTTTTGCGGAGGTCGGTTCGCTCGATGCCTCTATTTCCGTCGCTTCGTACGTAGCCGGAACTTCCGGTATCAGTGTGCCGGTCCTGGTGGATAACCGGCGGCTGGAGGTGGCGGGCCTGTGTCATCCGTTGATTCCGTCGCCGGTCGGAAACCCACTGGTTTTGACCGGGCGGTCGGCGTTGGTGTCGGGTTCCAACATGTCGGGCAAAACCACGTTTATCCGCACTGTCGGAATCAATCTGCTCCTCGCCCGGACTCTCGCTATTTGCCACGCCGAGTCGGCAATTTTCCCGCGAGTCATCGTTCGTTCGGCCATCCGTCGGGAGGATAGCCTCAGCGACGGGGAGAGTTATTTCTTCGCCGAACTGAAGCAGATTCAGGACTTCGTCGAGGTGGCGACGGGCGAGGTGCCGCATTTGTTCCTGATCGACGAAATTTTCCGGGGGACGAACACCATCGAGAGGATTTCCGCCTCGGTGGCAGTGTTGCGCCATCTGGCGCGGCGGCAAATGGTGCTGGTGACGACGCATGATCTCGAGTTGCAGGAATTACTGGCCGACGGTTTTGACATGTACCATTTCAGCGAGCGATTTGCGGATGGAAAATGTCTGTTCGATTACCGCATTCACCCCGGTCCTGCGCGCTCCCGCAACGCCCTCAAGCTGATGGGCTATTCCGGTTATCCCGGCGCGATCATCAAGGAAGCCGAAATCCTCGCAGAAAAACTAACCGCCCGCTTCCAGCTTGGAAATACTGATTTTCCCCAACCCGACCAAAGCCGATGATTCTCGAAGTCGCAGTCCTTGACGTGAAGCCGGGCAACGAAGCCGCGTTTGAACGCGATTTCGAGACGGCGTCGGCCTTTATCAGCGGTGTCGATGGCTACGTTTCTCACGAGTTGCAGCGGTGTGTTGAAAAGAAGAATCGATATATTTTGCTGGTGCGCTGGAAGACGATCGAGGCTCACACCGAAGGGTTTCGAAAGTCGCCGCAGTATGCGGAATGGAAGAAGCTGTTGCACCACTACTACGATCCATTTCCCGCGGTGGAGCACTACTCAGCAGTCGTCGCGCGCCGGTGGAACCCGACCTCCGGGCGGGTTGGCTCCGGCGGCGATTCAAGCAACCCGCCCGGAGGTCGGGTTTCACCGGCGGCGCGGGTTGCAACGAGGCGACGCGCATGATTCCCTTTCGCCATGTCATCGAGCGCGTAAAGATCCCCGGAGCAAGCTCCGGGGCATTTGACCGAACTGTAGGAGCGGCTTTACGCCGCGATTTATAGCGGCTCCAGCCCGAGCCATCGCGGCATAAAGCCGCTCCTACATCCAACCAAGCCGGGGCAAGCCCTGGGTATTGAACCCACTGGCAATAAAAACAGCGCGATTCAGGATATTTTATTTTGGCGCGAGGGCAACGGCGTGACCCGGACAAATATCGGCCGATGCTCGCGCTCGCCGGAGGTTTCCGATTACAGTCCATCGCTCTGGGTCCAACACCCCGAAGCGTGGCTTGCTTCAGTTTGGATTTTGGGTTGTGGGGGCGAACTCGCTCGCGACTTGGATGGTGCCGTGTCGCGAGCAAGCTCGCTCCCCCAAGTGGCATGGAATAGCGTTTCGGAAAGTTTCTAATAAATGAGCGATAAACCGCATTCGGCCGATTACTTTGGGGACGCGCGTGATTTCTGGTGGAATCGCGATTTTCTCGAATTGATGGCGCGGAGATGGGAACTCGCGGAGCTGAAATCCGTTTTGGATGTAGGCTGTGGCGTCGGACATTGGGGACGCTGCCTTGCACCGCTTCTTCCAAATGACTGCGCGATGACCGGCATCGATCGTGAGGCGCAATGGGTCGATGAAGCGCGGAAGAGAAGTGCGGCGCTCGGAAATCGCGCGGTTACCTTTGTTCAAGGTGACGCCGAGCGACTGCCGTTTGGCGAAGGGTCGTTTGACATGGTTACCTGCCAAACGGTGTTGATTCATTTGAAAAATCCGCGCGTGGCGCTGGCGGAGATGATCCGGGTGCTGCGTCCCGGCGGATTGCTCGTGCTCGCGGAGCCGAACAATACTTTGGTGAACTTCAGCAACGTCGCCTTAAAGAAGCCGGTTCGGGCGACGCTGGACCTGATCGAGTTTCAAATGGTCTGCGAACGGGGAAAGATGAATTTAGGCGAAGGTTTCGATTCTGCCGGTTCGTTGGTCGCCGGATGGCTGGCGCAATTGAAAGTGGAGCGCATCGAATCGTATCTCTCCGACAAAACGATCATGCTATTTCCTCCTTACTCGTCAGCCCACGAGAAGGCGCTGATTGGCGAATCGAGGGACATGAGCAGCCGGAATTTTTGGCGGTGGGACGAAAAAGATTCGTTTCGCTTTTTTGCGGCCGGAGGCGGGGAGGAAGCCGCATTTGAACGATGTTGGACGAATGCCTTGGCGAGCGAAAAAGAGTGGCTCAAGGAGATTGACCGCCAAAACCTGAACATGACATACGGGTCAGTTATCCATCTGGTTTCAGGGCGGAAGAAGGGGACGTCGAACTCACGGGCCCAAAAACAGTCGTAGCCAAGAACGTGGGCCGGCAAAAGCGCTAAACCTCGAAAGTCCCCTTCGACTGATCGTCTCCGTTCTGCTGGCCAGC
>JAYVMJ010000082.1:0-3867 GCA_043759025.1 Verrucomicrobiota bacterium
CCTCGACGATGCGCTCGTCGCTGATCGCGGTGCGGCCGACATAACGCGCGAGATACTTCACGACGTTCGCGCCCGAACCGGCCGGCTGGGAGTGCACGACCCACGGGCGCCGCCACGTTCCGGCCGATACCGCCGCGTGCCGCGCCGGCGCTTCGGCCCGCATCGCTTCCTCCAGCCGCCGCCCGAATACCGCCGCCAGTTTCGCCACGGGCAACAGCCAATCGCGCTGCCGTGCCCCGATCCATTTATTGCCGTCGGCACTGAGCCCGCCGCCGGGCACGATGAACGGATCTGATAGGGTCACGACGTGGCACTTGACAGAGTTGGCCGTCCCAGGCTCAGTCTCGGGTATGCCAAGAACATTAAGATTGGAATTTCCGGGCGCCTGTTACCACGTGATCAATCGCGGCCTTTCGGGCCGAAAGGTATTTGCCCCGAAGGGCGCAGCCGAGGCGTTTGAGCTTTGCCTCGGCGAGGCGGCGGTGGCGTTTGGCTGGCGGGTCCACGCGTACGTGATCCTGCGCGATCACTTTCATCTGGCGTTGGAAACGCCGCGACCGAACCTCGCCGCAGGCATGAAATGGTTGCAAGGCACATGGGCGACCCGGTTCAACCGTTTCGAGGCCGACGGTGGCCGGCCATTTCAGGGCCGCTACAAATCGTTGCACGTGGAGCCGGGCGAAACCATGGCGCGGGTGGCGAACTATATTCACCTGAATCCGGTTCGCGCGAAAGTCGTGCCAGCGGCGCGGCTTGAAGAATTTAAGCACAGCAGCCTCCCCGCCTTCTTCCGCAAGGATCGTCCCGACTGGCTGGCGGCAGCGACGGTGCTCATGGAAAGCGGCGGCTTGCCCGACACTGCAGCGGGCTGGCGCGCGTATCGGAAATACCTGACGGCTCTGGCCGAGGGAGACGCGATTTCTCGCGAAGGTCGGTTCCGTCGGATCAGTCGCGGGCGGGTCGTCGGCTCGGTCGAATTCAAACGGGACTGGAAAAAGAACCTGGCGAAATTGGGCCGCGACTGGGAACGGGCCCGATCCAAGGGACGCGAAGTCATTCCCGAAGCGAGGGAAACACTCTGGGCGGAAAAACTCCAAACGGGCGCACGCCTTTTCAAAATCAAGTTGGATCGCCTGCCAAAAAAGAAGTCTGCTCCGGAGAAATCGCAACTGGCCGCGCTCCTCAGGATCGGCACCGGCGCATCGAACAGTTGGCTGGCCAAAAAATTGGCGATGGGACATCCGGCCAGCGTGAGTCAGATCGTGCGTCGATTCAAACAGGCCGGGGAGGACCGCAAAAAAGGATTCCGCGAAGCCCTGTCGAAAATCACGGCATGATGCATGCCCTTCGCGGCTGATCGCCAAAGAAAAAGGAAGCGATTAAATTTTCGCGTCGCGACGTTTACCTTAATTGGAACGCTGGCGTTGAATGCATTGATCGCGTGGGGCGTTCGTCATTATTCTGAAACCCTTGTGTTTGGTATCTTGGCGTGGGTTGTGGGCTGGGGAGTGGATCTTCCGGGGATGCTCTTGGTCCGGCTCTGCGCTTTCCTCGGGGGTAATTTTTTTGGCAAGCTGACGGCAGCGTCTTCCGACCTGATGATTCTCGCTGCCATCGCCCTCTGTAGCGGACTTACCTGGTCATTATTGCCGGGACGTATTTTTAGAGAGAAAACTGTCAATCCGGTCGACCCGTGACCCCACGCGAGTCCCCGATTACGTTCCAACCTGCTATCAACCACAAATTCCAAATGCCGCGGAACAGAATCATTTTGGAAGCCCAACCAAACCACTAACGATGAAGGTCGTCGCAACGTTCTCCACTCCCACTGAAGCCCATGTCGTGCTTTCGCGGCTGGAAAGCTCTGGCATCGACGCGGCCATTCGGGATGAGTTTACAGTGATTTTCGACTGGTTCTATTCCAATGCGATCGGTGGAGTGAAAATCGAGGTCGTTGAAGACGACGTTGCGGCAGCGAGAGACTGTTAGCTCTGCCTCCAATCGAAGATGGCCTGATTCACTGCCCGTTTTGCGGCAGTGGCGATTCGCACGTCCGTGTGATGAGTGCCTTCGGTGCTTTCTGCGCCTTTGTGGGAATTCCGATTCCGGTCACTCGCGTAATTGTCGACTGCAAATCGGGTAAGAAGACTTACGATGTGCCCCCCAACGGACAATCCTCCTAACCGGGACGCACTCAGCAATCGCACCCGGTTCATTGAATCCGGGCGCGCGGACCCCGGCCTGCCATAGTCGTCAGACAGCCGAGCTGGGCTCGGCGTTCCCGGGCTGATCGTCCAGGGGGTTGGCGTTCATCGTTTGAAAACGCTCCATAAGACTGCGTGGTGAAATCGAACGGGCCCAAACCCCCGTCCGCGATGAGCGGACGCCTCCGGACCAAATCCGGAGACGATCAGTCGCAGGTGATTTTCGAGGTTTCGCGTCTGCGATTAAGCGAAACCATTAGGCTGTGTCTTTGAAATGAATATCAGTATTTTAGCTGGATGAGGACGCCGGCGATGGCGACCATGGCGGCGAAGGTGGCGTGAAGTTTTTCATAGCGAGTGGCGATGCGACGAAAGGCTTTGAGGCGGGCAAAGAGATTCTCGATCCGGTGGCGTTCGCGATAGAGATGCTCGTCAAAGGCGGGTTTTTCGGCTCGCCTGGAATTCACGGCTATGACGGCGCCGCCGCCGAGTTGGTTCACCTAAGCGCGGATGGCGGCGCTGTCGTAGCGCTTGTCCATAATCGCAAAGGCGTTTGGTTTGAGATCAAATTTGAGCAGCGGTTTGCACTGATCGAAGTCCGAGACGTTAGCCCCGGTGAGGATGAAGCCGACCGGATAGCCCAAGGCCTCGCAGGCCAGATGGATTTTGGTCGAGAGACTGGCCCTCGATCGCCCCATGGCCTGAGCGAGCTGGCCGCCGACTGGTCCGGCCGCGTGCTGGTGCACCCGGGCACTGGTACTATCAATTATGAGGTACTCGTCGTCGCGGTGCAGCGCGCTGAGTTGCGCGAGCATCGCGGACCACAGACCGTTGCGCGTCCACCGTCGAAACGACGAGTAGACGCTTTTCCAGTGTCCGGAACATGCCCGGCAGATCGCGCCAAGGTGCTCCCGTTCGCATAATCCACGAGATGCCTTCAAACTGAAGGCGCTCGGTCGGTGACCGGCGTCCGCGCCGGCGCGGACCACTCAGCGAGCTGCGGTGGTCGTTAATTTTTTTAGCGCTTCCCAATCGCCATCGATCGGCAAGCGCCTTACCTGTTGGTTCACAAATAAATGCAAACCACATCGACCGCATTCCGCAAGCCTAAAGTATTATTATTGTGGATACTATTTCACAATGATTATTTCAAAGCGGGCTAGGGGAAACGGCGATTTTTTCGCAACAAAACCGCGCCTGCAAACCGCGGTATCTCGTTATCCGAAATCCGACAGTTTGCTGCACCCGCGCGATGCAGGCCTTTTGCAAAGTGATTGGCGGCGAACGTCGAATCAGTTCTTCTTTTTTGGCCAGCGCGCCAAGCCAAGGACTGCGAGCAAGCCAACGAACCAATCGTTGAACGCTCCGCCGCCGCCGCCGCCAGACGGTGCGGGAGTCGGAGCCGGGGTTGGGGAGGGGGTGGGCGTTGGAGTCGGCGTTGAAACGGGAGGGGCGGAAAAGGTTAGAGTCGTTACGTTGCCAGCGGAGTTGATTTTGCGGAGCGCCGCGTTTCCTGTGTCGGCCACGTAGAGATTTCCCGCGACGTCGATGCCGATTGCCTGGGGCTGGTTGAAAAATGCGCCGTTACCGCCGCCGTCCAGTAATCCGGCGATGCCTGCGAGGCCGGCGACAGTCGTGACGGTGCCGGTGGACGTGATCTTGC
>JAYVMJ010000083.1:0-6196 GCA_043759025.1 Verrucomicrobiota bacterium
GTCAGACAAAGGGTGATGCCGGATGCCGCGTCCTTGGCACCAGAAACGACCGCTTCCGGAATCGTTTCGCGACAGGCCTTCACGAGTAAATCGCGCATAAGCGCATGATCCTCAATGACGGCGATTTTCAAGATGGGAAGGGATTGGGTGGGGAAAAATATCTTTCGCGACGACGGAGCCGAGACCATGAGCCCAAAGCAGGCGTCCATCAAGTATCTTGCTGGTGTTTAAACACCAAACGGACCTTTTGACGGGAACTCATCTCACCGGTGAACTCTGCCCCGATCGAAACCCAGATTTCAGTCATTGAGTTCACTTCGATCAACTCTTCACCATGGGCCACCATTTTCCCCGCGTCTTTCATCATTCAATTTTGAAGAGGAATGGACGGATGCTGATTGCGTTAGGTTGCATCGCGGTATCGTCGGCGCGGGGTGACGATGCAACGGATGCACCATCGACGGTTTCTCCCTCCGTCTTGAAACGGATGAGCGTAGAGGAACTTCTCGCGCAGCCCATGCTGTCGGCGTCCCGGCAGCCGGAACCGCAAAGCCAGGCAGCCAGCGATATTTTTCTCATCCGCGGCCAGAGCGCCGCCGCCACCGGCGCCACGACACTGCCCGATTTACTCCGGCTATCCACGAGCCTTTTCGTCGCCCAAACGTCATCATCGCAGTGGGCGGTCAACGCGCGCGGATTCGTCCGCTCAAACGGTTTTTCCAACAAACTGCTCGTGATGGTCGATGGTCGCACCGTCTATTCACCGCTCTTCTCCACTGTATTTTGGGACTCAACGAGTGTCTTCCTCCCCGACTTGGATCGAATTGAAGTGATCAGCGGTCCCGCCGGCGCAACTTGGGGCGCGAATGCCGTGAATGGCGTCATCAATATCCAGACCAAGTCCGCACGCGAAACCCTCGGCGGACTCGTCTTCACGAGTTGGGGAACCGGGGAGAAAAATTTTGGCGCACGCTACGGCGCCAAAATCGGCGCGACGGGTGCCGTGCGCTTTTATGTCCAAGGCGCCGATCATGGCAGTTCGCTCTCATCCACCGGCGCGGACGATGGTGCCGACAAATGGAAATCCCTTCAAACCGGTTTCCGCTCGGATTGGGGTGACGAGGTTGTCGGGCAGCTCACTGTGCAGGGGGATTTTTTCTCTGGACGTTACGAGAATGGAACCCAACCCCAGACCACCGACGAAGATGGGAATCTACTCGCGCGCTGGTCCCGCGAACTGTCCTCGGATTCAAAGGTGTGGGTCCGCGTCTGCCACGATTACTCCAAACGCGATAATGTGGGCGCACTCACGGAAATCACCCGGACGACGGATTGGGAGTTTCAACACAGCTCGTCGCTGAATCCCGGACAGGAACTTTTATGGGGCGCCAACTACCGCCTGCTCTCCGACTCGATGCGCACAGTGGGGTTCGCCATTTTACCACCCCATCTGACCTTCGGACTTGGCAGCGTCTTCGCGCAACACCAGTTGAAATTCAGCGACGATCGTTTCCAGCTCACGACCGGGCTGCGGATGGAACATAATCATTTCAGCGGGTGGGAATATCAGCCAAATCTCAGGTTCGCGTTGCGATTGCCCGATCAAACCGTGTGGGTCTCCGCTTCACGCGCGTCACGCATTCCATCACGCTTGGAAACGGGTTTCAATCAACCGGCGCAGCCACCGTACATTGTCGTCGGGGGCGCAGACGTCGTGGCCGAGATCGTCGAGGCCTGCGAACTGGGGTGGCGCTCCAATCCCGCGCCGAACATTTCGGTGACAACGACGCTCTACGATCAAAACTACGATCATCTGCGCAGTGTTGAGCCAACCTCACCGGCGACATTTGCGAACGGTGTAAAAGGACGCAGCTACGGGCTCGAATTTTTTGTGGATTGGGAAGTGAACTCCTGGTGGCGGCTGCGCTTTGGTGGTTTCAGCATGCACCAGACAACCTGGCTCGCCGCCGGCGGAGCCGACCTCGAAGGTGGCCAAGGCGAATCCAGTTTTCCCGACTATCAGCTTCAATTACGCAATTCTTTTCGCGTTGGAAAATCCATCACGTGGTGGACCAACTTGCGCCGGGTCGCCGAAGTGTCTGCCAATGACAACGGGGGCGGCGTAGTCCCCGCTTACACCGATCTCGACCTGAGTATTCGCTGGGCGGTCCGGACCAATGTCGATTTCTCGCTCACCGGCCGCAACCTGCTGGACGCCTCGCATCCGGAAATTGGCGGACTCGCGACCCGACGTGAAATCAAGCGCAGCGTGGATGCGTCGGTCACAATAAAATTTTGAATCACGTTCGAGAATTTCAATGCACCTCGCCGGCACAGTCACGTCTCTGCAAAAACGCTGGAAAGCCGGCGCGCTGGCGTTGGTCCTGTCCGTTTTCTGCGCGGCGTCCGCGAGCGGCCAGTCGTCGCGCGAATACGATGTCAAAGCGGCCTTTCTTTATAATTTTATCGCCTTTACCCATTGGCCGGCCGATGCGTTTGACCGTCCCGACAGCCCGTACGTGATCGGGGTTCTGGGGAAGGATCCGTTCGGGTCGGTGCTGGATCAGATTGTGAATGGCGAAAAAATCAAATCCCGGCCGCTGGTCGTGCGTCGATTCAAGAACATCGCCGATATCCACCACTGCCATATCCTCTTCATCTGCGCTTCCGAGGAATATCGGCTGCCGGAAATTCTTCGCTGGCTGCGTGGGCAACCGGTGTTGACCGTGGCCGATATGCCGGGCTTCGCCGAGGGTGGCGGAGACGTTGGATTTATCTCGGGCACCCGCGTCAAACTCCTGATGAACCCGACAGCAATCCAAAGCGCGAATCTTTCCGTCAGCTCCAAGCTGCTCCGCCTGGCTCAGCTCGTTCCCGACCGGAGATTGTTCCCATGAGCTGGTTCGCCGATCTCCCCGTCCAACGAAAAATGGGCATCGCGATGCTCGCGACGAGCACGATTGCCCTCGTGGTGGCCTGCGGGGTTTTTCTCGAAGTCGAATACGTCGGCTATAAACGCAGCATCGTCCACAATGTCATGACGCTGGCCCAGATCTCCGCGGACAACAGCACCGCGGCCATCGCATTCGTCGACAAAAATGGCGCAAAACAAAATCTGGAGGCGCTCCACGCCGAACCCCAGATCATCACCGCGACGCTTTACGACGCCAATGGCCAACTCTTTGCCCGCTACAGTTCGCGTCCAGACGAAATCCTTCCGGAAAATCCCAAAGCGTCACCGGGCGTACGGTTTGAAAACGGATATGTGATCGCCGTTCAGCCCGTGGTCGAGGGTTCACACCGACTGGGAACGCTCTATTTGCAGGCGACGATGGAGCAAATCTACGCACGCATGCAGACGTACTCGCTGATCGTCCTCGGCGTGCTCGCGTCCTCTTTCGGCCTCGCCGGTTTGCTGGCAGCAATTTTGCGCCGCACCCTCGCCCGCCCGATTCTCGAGCTTGCCAGCACCGCGAACGCCGTGTCCGCCCACCAGGATTACTCATTGCGCGCCCGTCAATATGGACGGGACGAACTCGGGCAATTAACCGCCACCTTCAACGCGATGCTCGAAAAAACCCAATCCGCCGTCGACGGATTGAGGGAAAGCGAATGGGCACACCGCGAACTCGTGCGCGCACTCCCCGCCGCCGCGTACATGTGCGATGCGGACGGCATCATCACCATCTACAACGCCGCGGCCGTCGCCTTGTGGGGCCGGACTCCCCACGTGGGGCGAGAATCGTGGTCCGGCGCGCATCGTGTTTTTCAACCCGACGGCACCCTCCTTGCCGTCAACCGTTACCCGATCACCGTCGCGCTGCGCGAAGGACGTCCCGCCTGCGGCGAGGAAATTATCATCGAGCGCCCCGACGGCACGAGACGCGACGTCCTCGCCTACCCCGAGCCGATCCGCGGAACAGGCGGAAAGTTGGTCGGCATCGTCAACATGTTGGTTGATATCACCGATCGAAAGCAAGCGGACGCTGCCATGCGCCAGTTGGCCGCCATCGTCGAATCGTCGGAAGACGCGATCATTGGCAAGGATCTCGATGGCGTCATCGTCACGTGGAATCGCGGGGCCGAACTGCTTTACGGATACACCGCTGCGGAAATAATCGGACGCCCGGTTTCAATCCTCATTCCGCCGGCAATGGTCAATGAAGAGCCGGATATTCTCAAACGTATCCGACGAGGCGAACCCATCCAGCACTATGAAACCATTCGCGTTCGCAAGGATGGAAGCGAGATTCACGTCGCGCTGACGGTCTCGCCGATCAAGGACACCACCGGCAAAATCGTCGGTGCTTCCAAGATCGCTCGCGACATCACGGAGCGTAAGCGCGCCGAACAACAGGCCGATTTCATCAGCCGACTCACGCAACAAATCACGGCGCTCACCGAGCCGGAGGAAATTATCGGTTATGCATCGCGCGCTGTGGGCGAATACCTGAATGTCGACCGGTCCTATTTCTGCGAGATTACCCCCAATGCCACTTCGGTCATCGTGCGGGCGGACTGGGGGCGGGAAGGTTTTCCCCGTATTGCGGGCGAACATCTGGCGCACAACTTTGGTACTCCGGAGATGTGGCAGGCCATGGCGGCGGGTCCACTCGCGATCCCCGATAAATCCACGCATCCGCTCACCCGCAATCTCGGGCCAGGTTACGATGTGCTGCGAATCGGCGCCCATGCGACCGTGCCTTTTGTGGCCGAAGGAACATGGATTGCCGCGCTCGCCGTCGCCTCGGAATACCCGCGCCTATGGCGCAAGGACGAGATTGGACTGATGGAGAATGTCCTCGGACGCGTCTGGCCGATGATCGAGCGAGCCAACAGCCAGGAGAAGGTGCGGGAAAGCGAACGCCGGCAACGCGAATTGCTCACCGCCCTCCCCGTGCCATGTTACGTGGTCAATCAGGAGGGAAAACTGACCCTCTTCAACCACGCTGCGAGCAGGCTGTGGGGGCGTGAACCCGCGTTGGGGAATATCTATTGGCGGGAAATCGTCGAACTAAACACGGCAACTGGTGAACCACTGGATCCTGATTCCACGTCGGTCGCGATTACGCTGCGCGAGAAAAAACCCGTACGCGGTTCCGAATCGTTTGTGGTTCGGGCGGACGGAACCACCCGCTGGATTGTCAATCATCCTGATCCCATCACTGATGCGCGGGGAAATATCGCCGGAGTCGTGAACGTGATCATGGATGTCACGGACGAACGCACCGCGCACGAGAAGGTGCAGAAAGTGGCGGAACGGCTCAGTCTCGCGATCTCCGCCGCGCACTTGGGTGACTGGAACTGGGAGGCGGCCACCGATGCCATCGCTCTGTCGCCCCGCACCGCAGAGATCTACGGCGTGGCGTCGGACGGTAAGTTTACCCGGACCGATCTTCGCAATCTGCTGCTTCCGGTCGATCGCGAGGCGGCTCGCCTCGCGCTGCAGACTGCGCTTGAACAAAAAATCGATTACGACGTTGAATACAGGGTCGGGCACTCCGACGGCACGCTTCGTTGGGTCGCGGCGAAGGGACGTTCCTTTTACGGCCATGACGGCCGACCCGTGGGCATGGTCGGAGTGGTGCAGGATATTACCGAGCGGAAACACCAAGCCGAGGCACTCACCGCCCTCGCCGACAAAATCGAAAATCAAGCCCGGCTGTTCGACGCCACGCTTTCGAACCTGACTGATCTCGCGTATGCCTTCGACCGGGACGGACGTTTCATTTTTGCCAACAAACCGTTGCTCGAATTATGGGGCAAGCGACTCGAAGAAATCGTCGGCAAGAACACCTTCGACCTAGGTTACCCTCCGAAGCTGGCGGAACGCATTCAAGCACAAGTTGAGCAAGCCATCGTGACCAAGCAGCCGGTACGCGGCGAAACCTCTTTCACCGACTCGGCCGGAAAAGTCGACGACCATGAATACATCTACAATCCCGTCATCGCCCCCGATGGCTCAGTCTCCGCCGTGGTGGGATCGACCCGCATCATCACGGAGCGTAAACGCGCCGAGGAAACGCTGCGCCAAAGCGAAGCGCAGTTACGACTCGTCACCGATAATGCGCCGGTTTTGCTCGTCCGGATCGATCTTCAGCATCGATTCACCTTCGTCAACCGCGCCTACGCCGAGCGCAACGGTTTCAAACCCGCGGAAATGATCGGGATAAAAATGGAAGACGCCCTGGGTTCC
>JAYVMJ010000084.1:0-16822 GCA_043759025.1 Verrucomicrobiota bacterium
GGGCGGATAATGGGTTCCATCAGACCGAGTCCGTTGATGCGGGTGCTGAGGATCTCGATCGCCTTGCTCAACTTTTGCTGGCGCACCTGCTGATTATCATTGTTTGCGATGCTCGGGTCGACCTCGAGGGTAACGGCCACGCCGCCCTTCAAGTCCAATCCCTCTTGCAGCTTGGATTTCGATTGGCGCAGCAATTCATCGAGGAGAATCGTGTTTCGCTTCTCGATGTTTTTGAGTGAATCCTCAAGGCGGATCTGGGGGAAATACTGGGATAAATTGATCTTCTCCTCGGCACCGATCTGTTTAAGCGCCATGTACACGCTTTCCTTGTGGGGAGCTTTCGTGCGGTCATCGACCTTGGCCATCAAACTGGCGAATTCCGCCGGCTTGGCGGAGGCCTCTTTCTTAACAAAATCGCCGAAGGGTTGATCCTTCAGCGGCAGGAGGGTGAACACAGACCACAGCACCAGCGCTGCGGACAGGATGAATTTCCAGAGATTACGACGGAACATTGGGTATTGGTTGTTAAATTCAGGTGACGCGACGCGTCCGTCGCTGTCGGGGGTAAAGGGAAACGCTCAGCTGGCGTCAGACCTCTTGACTACCGAACTGATGAAGCCCTTGCCAACCTCGATCTTGGCATTGTTGTCGCCGATCCGGACGATGAAACGGTCGTCCTTCACGCTGGTGATCGTGCCGTAAATGCCACCGGACGTGACTACTTCGTCGCCGGACTTCAGCTCGGTCAACATCTTCTCGTGCGCCTTCTGTTTTTTGCGCTGGGGGGCGATCAAAAGGAAGTACATCGCGGCAAAAAGGAGGACCATCGGCGCCAGTTGAAGGAGTCCGCCCGAACTGGAGGGAGCGACCGTGGGAGCCTGAGCGAGAAGTACGTGTAACTTAGTCATTGCGTCTTGTGGTGTTTTGAAAAATTGAAAAGGGCGAATAAGCCCAGCCACATTCATAAAAGCAAGCCTAACCCCCGCCCGCGCCAACATCGCTAAATTGAAGACCAAATCCGCATCCAACTGGTCGGCCGCACAGTCCGAAGAACACTACGGTTTCAAACGCTGGGGCGCCAATCACTTCTCGGTGGATTCTGAAGGATTTGTGCAAGTGGAGCCCCTCTCCGACGGCCGCACCATCCGGCTCATGGACGTCATTAACGAGGCTACAAGCATGGGCCTCAAGGCGCCTATCGTCATCCGCATGCAGGACACGCTCCGGCATCGCGTGACCCTGCTTAACCAGGCGTTTCACAAGGCGATCAAGGAGGAGGAATACAAGGGCGAGTACCGCGGCGTGTTCCCCATCAAGGTCAACCAGCTGCGCGAGGTCGTCGACGAGATCGTTTCGGCCGGCAAGGATTTCAACTACGGCTTGGAAGCGGGTTCAAAACCCGAGCTGATGATCGCCCTCGCGATGCACGAAGGCGCCCAACGCCTCATCATCTGCAACGGGTACAAGGACAACGATTACATGCGGCTCGCCCTCCTCGGCCGCAAGCTGGGCAAAAAGATCATCATCGTCATCGAACAGCTCTCGGAGGTCGACAGCATCATCGAGATTTCCAAGGAAACCGGCGTAAAGCCCATGATCGGCTTCCGCGTAAAGCTGCAAACCCGCGGCGAAGGAAAATGGGCGCTCTCCTCCGGCGACAACGCAAAGTTTGGCCTGAATACCGCGGAAATCCTTTTCGCCGTCGAAAAATTGCGCGCCGCCAAGATGCAGGCGTGCCTGAAACTCGTCCATTTCCACATCGGTTCGCAGGTGCCGAATATCATCACGGTGAAGGCGGCCGTCACGGAAGCCGCGCGTTTTTACGTTCAGCTTTCGAAGATGGGTTTCCCGATGGGTTACCTCGACGTCGGCGGCGGCTTGGGTGTCGATTACGACGGGTCCCGCACGAATTTCGAGTCGTCGATGAACTACACGCTCGGCGAATACGCCCGTGACGTGGTGTTTAATATCCGCGAAATCTGCAACGCTTCCGGCGTGAAGGTGCCGGACATCGTCACCGAATCCGGCCGCGCCGTCGCCGCGCCGCACTCGATGCTCGTCGTCGAAGTGTTTGAGCGCATCAACAAACACGAATCGCTCGGCAAACAGCACGAACCCAAATCACGCCACAAGATCGTCGATGACATGGCGGTGTTGCTGAAAAACAAAGCCAAACTCGGCCGCCTCGAACGTTTTCACGACGCGCTGCAAAAAAAAGAAGAGGCTTTCTCGCTCTTCAATCTCGGTTACCTCGACCTCGAGAACCGCGCCGCCGCCGAGCAGATTTTCTGGCAGATTTGCGAGCAGATCGACAAGGAAGGCACCAAATCCGGTTACCAGCCTGAGGAATTGCACGATCTCAAAAAACTCCTCGCCGACCAGTACGTCTGCAATTTCTCGGTGTTCCAGTCGCTGCTCGATAGCTGGGCGTTGAAGCAACTTTTCCCGATCACTCCCCTGCACCGCTTGAAGGAAAAACCCACGGTCAACGCGACGCTCGTGGACATCACCTGCGACTCCGACGGCAAGGTGGCCAACTTCATCGATCTGCAGGACGTGAAGGACTACATCACGCTCCACCCGCTCAAGCACAACGAGCCATACTACCTCGGCATTTACCTGACCGGCGCGTACCAGGACATCATGGGCGATTTGCACAATCTCTTCGGCCGCGTGAATGAAGTGCACGTGTTCCTCGAGGACGACGAGCCCAACGGTTATTACATTGAGGAAGCGCTCGCCGGTTCGCGCATCGCTGACGTCATCGAGGGCGTGCAATATCAGTGGGAGGAACTCTGCCGCCGCATCAAGCAACAGATCGACCACGCCACGAGGAAGGATCTCATCAAACCCCGCGAAGGCGTGCGGCTGGTCGAGTTCTACGAATCACAGATGCTGGCCAAGACGTATCTCAACATCGAGCATCACGCGAAAAAAAAGAAGCGGAGTTAAAGCGGGACCATGCAGTAGGGACGAGGTGGAACCTGATCTCCGGGCAGGTTTTCCCTGCGGACACCATTTAGCCCGCCCAGAGGTCGGGCTCGACCTTTCGTTGCAGACAAGACAGAGGAAATTCTTGCCTCAACCCGTATTCTTCAAACCCCCGGCGATGCCGTTCACCGTGAGTTCGATTACGGAGCGGATACTTTCCTGTTCGCGCTGGCTGAGTTTTCCGGCGCGGCGCCGCCGCAGCATCTCGACTTGCAGATAATTCAGCGGGTCAACGTAGGGATTGCGGAGCTTGATCGATTTCGCGAGCACCGGCTCGTTTTCCAATAGGGCACGCTGGCCCGTCACCACGAGCACCGCTTTTTCCGTGCGTCGAAATTCCTCGAGAATCCGCGCCAAGACTTTCGCGCGAATCATTTCGTCGGTGACCAGCGACGCGTACACCGTGGCGATGGACATGTCCGCCTTGCACATCGTGAGCTGGGCATTCGCCATCATCGTCTGGAAAAATGGCCACCGCTGATACATCTCGCGCAACAGGCTCACGCCGGCCGGTCCGCGCTGGAGAATCGTTTGCAAGCCGCAACCGAGGCCGTACCAGCCGGGAAAATTAAAACGGCTTTGCATCCACGAAAACACCCACGGAATCGCGCGCAGATCGGACACGCTGAAGCTGCCCTTGCGCCGAAAGGTCGGACGCGAACCAAAATTGAGTTCGCTGATTTCATCGATCGGTGTGGCTTGTTTCCAGAACTCAAGGAAATCAGGATCGTCGCGAACGCACGACTGGTACGCCGCAAGTGACGCCGCGCTCATCTCCTCCATCGCGGTCACCCAGTGCGCCGGGAGTTTTCGCGGGCCATGTTGAGCTTCATTCGATCCCAGCAAGACGCCATAGGCCATTTGCTCCAGCACGCGATGAGCGAGATCGACGTCGTGATAGCGAGTCGACAGCACTTCACCCTGCTCGGTGACGCGAATGCCGCCGTCCTTCAAGCCCACGGGTTGCGCGAGAATCGCCTTCGCCGCGGGACCGCCACCACGCGCGATGCTACCGCCGCGACCGTGAAACAAGGTGACCTTCACCTTCTGTTTTGCACCCACGCGCATGATCGCGTCCTGCGCCTGATAAAGCGCCCAATTGGCCGGGAGATATCCGCAATCCTTGTTGCTGTCCGAGTAACCCAGCATCACGTGCTGGTGGCGACCACTCGCTTTCAGTTCGGAATCGTAAGCGGAATTTCCGAATAGCTCCGCGAGAATAACGGGCGCGCGATTGAGATCGTCAAGTGTCTCAAACAACGGCGCGATGGGCAGCTGCACTCCCGCCCAAGCCTGCAATAATTGCACCTCCAGCAGATCCGAAACGTCGTTCGTCATGCTGATCACATAAATTCCCAGTGACTCCGCACCGAATTCAGTTTGCGCGCGCCGAGCCAGCCTCAGTGGATCAAGCACCATGCTGGCTTCCGGTTTCAAACCCGCGAGCCGGTCGGCGTCGAGCGCGCTGGCCGTTTGCAAAGCCGCGATCAAGGTCGCTACTTTTTTCGATTCGTCCAGTTGTTCATAGTCCGCCAGCTGCAGAATTTCCGCGACGGCCTTGGCGTGCCAGGCAGAATGCTGCCGGAGATCCAATCGCGCCATGCCGAGACCAAACACGTCCACTTGCGTGATCGCATCCTGCAACGCGCCGCCTGCGAGCGCGGCACCACGACCGTGCAAAAGATCCGTCTGAATCATCGCGAGGACGTTGCTGATTTCGACCGCGGCGACCGGCGAAGCGTAAGCGGGGCCTTTTTCCGTTACACTAACGCTGGCGTTGGCCTGTGCCAGCAGTCGCTCCCGCAGCCGGCTCAGAATGATACGATACGGTTCGTGCGGATAACGCAGTCCCACGCTCGCCATCAACTCGGACGCTGCGCGACATTCCTCCGCGAGTTTACGAATCGCCGGGGCGGATTGCACGCGCCGGTCTGAAACCGTGATCGACGTCGCGAGATTCACCAGCACCTCGGTTAATTTCGCGACCGCCATGCGCCGGTTCATTTGCAGCACTTCCGCGGTGACTTCGGCGGTGACGCCGGGATTTCCATCGCGATCCCCACCGATCCACGATCCAAACGACAACCAGCGACGCGGCGCTTTCACGCCGGGAAAATAACGATCCAGCGCCGATTGCAGATCGTCATACAAGCGCGGTAATAGTTGAAACAACGTCCGGTCGAAGTACCACAAGCCCGTCCGCGCCTCGTCCGTGACTTCCGGCCGTTCCGTGCGACTGCGATCCGTCAGCCAGAGGGAAACGATCTCGCGCTTGATGTCCTCGGGCGCGTGTTGGATTTCCTCCAGGCTGTGTCGGCGCAAAATATCCCCGAGCGCCGCCAGTTTTTTCAACATGGTGCGTCGCTTCGATTCGGTGGGATGCGCGGTGAACACCAGCTCGATGGCAAGTTGTCCCACGAGTTTTTGCATTCGCGCTTTGGTCACACCTGCCGCCTTCAATTCCTTCACCGCCGCCTCGATGGATTCGCGCATCGGAGCCGAAGGAATGCCCGCCGCAAGATCGAGGCGATGCCGCTGGTTGCGCTCGCGCAGCAGTTGAATGCGGTAATTTTCCTCGGCCAGGTTCACCAACTCGAAATAAAGCGTGAACGCCATGGCTTGATTCACCGCTTCCGCCGGCGTCAGCTTGGCGACGGCCCGAGATAAGCCGCGCGCCGCCGCCGCATCGCCGCCGCGGCTGTTTTTCGCGAGCGTGCGCAAGCGCTCCACGGTCGCGAGAGTTTTGCTTCCTTCCAGCGCCGCAATGGTTCGGCCGAGCGTGGTGCCGAGACTGCGCACTTCGGCTTGGAGATTCTTGAGTTGATCCGTGGATTTACTGGTGGCCGGCATGCGAGCCAGAACTACGCAGGTATTATGCCCGTGCGAAAGCGAAATTATCGACTGAAGCAGGCTTGCCAGTTTTCGCCCGGGCGGTATCGGATTCAGCGTGCAAAAAATCATCCAGGGCCAAAACCCGAGACTGCCTGAACAGCGGCCTCGCCATGGCCCGGAATGAGCGCGGGCGATCTTTCATCGAACGGATCGGACCGATCAGTCGGATCCGACCGATCTCAGCCACCCTCGCCGCGCCTGCGACCCAGCGGCGGTTATCGCGAACTGCGCAGTTTTCGCGTGAGCACGATCGTGTACGATGCCACGGTCGATTTTTGCGCGCGGTTTGTGGACAAGCGCTCACGCACCGTCGACCAGATGGTGCAGGCCGCGCGGAGTGGCCGGCAGAACATCGCCGAGGGCAGCCGGGCTTCGGCGACCTCCAGCCAAACCGAACTCCGGCTCGTGAACGTAGCCCGCGCCAGCCTCGACGAACTGCTGCTCGATTACGAAGATTTCCTCCGCCAGCGAGGCCTGCGCCAGTGGACCAAGGAGGATCGCGAGGCGCGGGCCGTGCGCATGGTCGGGCGGGTGGAGAATCGGACGGATCAGACCGATCCGTCGGATCGCAGCGCCTACGCTCACTGGCTCGACCACGCGGACTCCGCAATCATCGCCAATACCATCATCTGCCTGATTCACCAGACCAACTACCTGCTCGACCAGCAGATCCGCGCCCTCGAACGCGACTTTATCCACGAAGGCGGCTACAGCGAACAACTGGCCGTCGCCCGCATCAGGCATCGGCAAGGTCAGCAGAATCGGACTGATCGGTCGGATCCGGCCGATCGGTCCGATTCTGCCCCGGCGCAAGCGCCCGACTGCCGCCTTTGCGGCAAGCCCATGGCACTGCGCACTGCCCGTCAGGGCTCACGCATTGGCTCGCAATTCTGGGGCTGCTCGGCTTACCCAGCTTGCAAGAGCACATTGTCGCTGTAATCGCGCGCTGATCCGTCGGATCGGTCCGATCCGTCCGATTTCAGCTTGCGGCACTCCGCATAGTGTTCAATTGAACACTATGCTCACTTCCAAGCAACAGGCGGTTTTCGATTACGTGCGGGCTCATCAGCGCCAACACGGGCATCATCCCTCCTTGCGCGAAATCCAGGCTCACTTTGGCTTCGCCAGCCCTTTCGCGGCTACCCGCCATTTGCAGGCGTTGCAAAAAAAAGGCGTCCTGGAACGAGTCGCCGGCAAAGCCCGCGCCTTCATCGAACCAGGACGCAAACCTCCGCCGCAAGTCGTGGAAATCCCGCTCTACGGTGTCATTCCCGCCGGATCGCCCACTGCGGCCGAACAACAACCGGATAGCTATGTCACGATCGCTCCCACTTTTCTGGACAACCACAACCTTCGTGCTTCCGCAGCGCTCTTCGCCTTGCGGGTTCGCGGCGATTCCATGACCGGTGCCGGCATTCTCGATGGCGATATTGTTTTTCTGGCGCTCCGCGAGCCGCGCCCACGCGACATCGTCGCCGCGCTCATCGATGGGGAATCCACTCTCAAACGTTTCCTCGTGCAACGCGGACGACCCTTCCTTCGCGCGGAAAACCCCCGCTATCCGGATCTGATCCCCGCCCACGAACTCATTATTCAGGGCATCATGATCGGCCTGCTTCGCACTCAGCCTCATTAAAATCCCGATCCACTTTCCATGCCGCCCACGTCCGAAAAGCTCGCGTCGCTCCGTCATCTGCTCGACGAGCGCTTTCCCTCCGTGCCCCGGCACGCGGGCCGCGTGCTGCCTACGGAAATTCCCGCCCTCGATCACGCCCGGGGCGGCCTGCCGCTGGGCGCAGTCACCGAACTCGTTTGCTCGCAACCGAGCAGCGGCGGACACCTGATCCTGGCCCGGCTTTTCGCACTCACCCGGGCCCGGCGACAGCGCGCCGCACTGATCGATGCAGCTGATTGCTTTGATCCTGAATCGCTGCGCAAGGACGACCTGGTTCACTTAATCTGGGTGCGCTGCCGCACCCCCACCCAAGCCTTGCAAGCGGTCGATCTCCTCGCCCGTGATGCCAACCTCAGCTTGGTTTGCCTGGACTTGCGTTACACCTCCTCGATCGATCTCCGCAAGATCCCGGGCTCACAGTGGTATCGCTTGCAACGCGCCGCCGAACCGGCGGATCTCGCCCTGCTCGTACTCACGCCCCAAGCCTGCGTGCCGAGTGCCGAGATTCGTTTCATCCTGAATCATAGTCATCCCTTGGCCGGCATGAACGAGGAGCGTCCTGTCCTGACCTCGCAACTCCAGGCCAACGTCGACCGTCAACGGCGCTCCATCGCCACCGCTGTCTGATCCATCGCCATGTTCGCCGTCATCCATATCGCGGATTTCGCCCTGCAAGCCGTGCTTCGCACCGATCCCGCACTCAGCCACCGGCCAACCGCCCTCTTTGACGACAGCCGCAGCAAGTCGCTGGTTCGCGCGGTCAATGCGGCCGCCGGCCACGCTGGCGTACAATCAGGCATGAACGCTCCCCAAGCCGTGGCTCGTTGTCCTGCTTTGATCATTTGCACTCCGCGTCCGGCCGCTGAAGCCGAGGCGCGCGCCGCACTGCACGCCGTTGCTTTCACGCTTTCCCCCACGATCGAGGACACCGCGCCCGGTATTTGCACCGTGGATTTGCGCGGCGTGCAGCTCGCACAACTGATGGCCACCGCCAACAACGCCATCGCCCAATTAAATCGATTCGGTCTGACCGCCACCATCGGCCTCGCCCGGACGCCGCTGCTCGCATTTTACGCGGCGCGTTCCACGCCGGCCGTGCAATGGGTGCGCGACGAAAAACATTTTCTAGCTCCCCTGCCGATGGCCGCCAGCGATGCCTCCCCTGCACTACTCGATATTCTGCACCAGTGGGGCCTCCACACTTTCGGCGATCTGACCGCGTTGCCTCGCGATGCCATTATCCGCCGGCTCGGCGCAGATGGCCTGGCGCTTTGGAATCGCGCGAGCGGCGGCGTCTCGCGGCCACTCACGCCGGTAATTCCTCCGCAGAAATTCGAGGCATCCATGGAGTTTGAGTTCGCGATGGAAACTCTCGAACCCCTCCTCTTCAACCTGAACCGCCTGCTGGACCGGCTGACGTTCGAGCTGATCGCCGCCCATTTCGTCGCCGCGGAAATCCACCTGCAATTAAAGTTGGAAGATGAAAAAACCCTCGCCTTGGATTTCCGCCTGCCCGAGCCGACCGGCCAGACGGAAATACTTCTGCGCACGATCCATACCCGGCTCGAATCCGTTCAAACTGATTCTTCCATCGTCGCACTGAATCTGGCCCTCACGCCCGTCGGCCCGCTCGTCCGCCAACAGGGAATCTTCGAAACCGGGCTGCGCGATCCGCACGGCTTCGCCGAAACGCTGGCACGTTTGTCCGCGCTCGTCGGCCCCGAAAACGTCGGTACGCCGCAACTGGAAAACATCCATCGCCCCGATGCGGTTAAACTCACGGCGCCGCTCACCGTCATCCCGCCCTCAGCCAGCGCACCGATCCACGCGTCACTCGGTCCACCCTTGCGCCGCTTCCGTCCCCGGCTCGCCGCCCGATTGGAATTCACCGGCGATCAACCCAGTTATCTTTGGAGCGAGTATGTCAGCGGTGAAATTGCCGCGCGTTCAAAAGGTTGTCGCCGGAGCGGGGAATGGTGGCAAAACGATCTGCATTGGCAACGCACGGAGTACGACATCGAGCTGGTCCAAGGCGGACTTTATCGCCTGGTGCTCATCAATGAAACGTGGTTTCTCGAAGGAGAATACGACTGACCATGAGTGGATACGTCGAACTTCATGCCCGCAGCGCGTTCAGTTTCCTCCGCGGCGCGGCGCACCCCGAGGAACTGGTCCGCGTCGCCTGCGATTTGGAATTGCCGTCGCTGGCGCTGCTCGACCGCGACGGGGTTTACGGTGCGCCCCGGCTTTATGGAGCCGCCCGCGAAAACGGCTCGCGCGCTCTGGTCGGCGCCGAAATCACCATGGAGGACGGCAGCGTCGTGCCTTTGCTCGCCGCGAACCGCACGGGTTATCAAAATCTTTGTCAGCTCATCACCGAGACCAAGCTCACGGAGCGTCCGCTCCTGCTTTCGGCACCCGCAATAGATCCCGCTCGGGATCCGGCCGCGCGCAAACGCCCCTGCTTCGCCACGTGGTCCGAACTCGCGGTTTACGCTGACGGTTTGATTGCACTCACCGGTGATGAAGAAGGCCCGGTTCGCCGTGCCTGGCAGACGACCGGCAAGGACGCAGCCAACGCCGCGCTGCAAAAGCTCACGGCAATTTTCGGGCCGGATCATCTTTACGTGGAACTACAACGCCATCGGCTGCGGGGCGAAGACCGCGAAGTGAACTTCCTCACCGACCTCGCCGCCGCCCACCGGCTGCCAGTGCTGGCCACGGGCGGCGTGAATTACGCCACCAAAGCCGGTCGCGAGATCGCCGATGTCTTTACCTGCTTGCGCTTGCATACCACGCTCGACGGCGCCGGCCGCGCGCTTGCGCACAATGATGACCGACACCTGAAGTCCGCTTCGGAAATGACCGCGCTTTTCGCCGACTTGCCAGAAGCCACGGCCAATTCCGTACGGCTGGCCGGGCGGCTGGAGTTCACTTTGCAAAAGCTGGGGTACGAATTCCCCATTTTCGATCAGACCCGCGACGAAGCCGAGCACCTACGCGCGGTGACCCATGACTCAGCGCGCCGTCGCTTTCCCCATTTCAACGACAAACTGCGCACGCAAATTGACCGGGAACTCGCGCTCATCGCCAAACTCGGTTTCTCCGGCTATTTCTTAATCGTATGGGATATCTGTCGATGGGCGCGGGAACGAAATATTCTGGTGCAAGGACGCGGCAGCGCGGCCAACAGCGCGGTTTGCTATGCGCTTTATATCACGGCGGTGAATCCCGTGGAGCATCGCCTGCTCTTTGAGCGCTTCCTGAGTGAAGGCCGGGTGGGCGCGGATGGAAATCCCTCGTGGCCCGACATCGATCTTGATTTTCCCAGCGGCGAACGGCGCGAGTCCGTCATCCAGGAAATCTACTCCCGCTACGGCCGGCGCGGTGCTGCGATGACGGCAAATGTCATCACCTATCGCGGTCGCAGCGTCGTGCGGGAAGCGGGCAAGGTGCTCGGGTTTGGCGAGGACGCGCTGGATCGTTTCTCCAGCCTTTATGCCAACGGAGATTTTCCCCAGACGCTGGATGTGCAAAAACAGCTGGCCATGTCGGGCATTGCCGGCGGTCACCCACGAGCCGCGGCCCTTCACCGTTTGTATCATGGCATCCGCGGTCTGCCCCGTCATCTCGGTCAGCATTCCGGTGGAATGGTCATCTGCCGCGGCCAGCTGGAGCGGATTGTTCCGCTCGAAAATGCCACGATGGCCGACCGGACCGTCTGCCAGTGGGACAAGGAGGACTGCGAAAACCTCGGCATCGTGAAGATTGATTTTCTCGGACTCGGCATGATGGCCGTCATGCAGGATTCCTTTGCGCTGTGCGCCGAACGCAACGGCCCCAGAACCTTCGACGAGATTCCGCCTGACGATGAGGAAACCTACGAAAAAATCCGGGCCGCCGACACCGTGGGAGTTTTCCAAATCGAAAGCCGCGCGCAAATGGCGACCTTGCCGCGATTCAAGCCGCGCAATCTTTACGACCTGGCCATGCAGGTGGCGATTATCCGGCCCGGACCGATCACGGGAGATCTGGTTCATCCCCTGATCCGGCGACGCGATGGCTTGGAAGAAGCCGAATACATCGATCCCAGCGTCGACGAAATCGTGCGGCCGATCCTCGAGCGCACCAAAGGAGTCATCTTATTCCAAGAGCAGATGATCGAACTCTCCATGCAACTGGCCAACTACACGGGTTCGCAAGCGGAGGAACTGCGTCGCGCCATGGGTTTTGAGAAGGATCCCACCCGGCTCGAACGCGCGCTCATCCAACTGGATGAAGCCATGCGAAAAGCCGGTCGCAACCAAACCGTCATCGATAAAGTCACCTATTCCGCCAGAACTTTCGCGGCCTACGGTTTCCCTGAATCGCACGCCATCAGCTTCGCCCTCCTCGCCTACGCCAGCACGTGGTTAAAGGTGCACCGGCCGGCGGAATTCTACGCCAGCCTGCTCAATAACCAGCCGATGGGATTTTATTCAGCGGCGACGCTCCTTCAGGATGGCCGGCGCCATGAACTAAAATCCCATCCTGCCTGTGTGCAAAAATCCGACTGGGCTTGCACCGTCGTGGGAGAAAAGACGATCCGACTCGGCTTGCGTTATGTGCGCGGCCTTCGGCAAACAGTCGTAAGGGCGATGCTGGAAGCTCGAAGGGAAAAAAGCTTTGTCTCCCTCGATGATTTCTTTCGTCGGACCAATTTTCACGCCACTGAGCGCCGCGCCCTCGCCGCCGTGGGGGCATTAAATGCGTTCGGACTTCACCGCCGCTCGGCGCTCTGGCAGGTTGAAGCCGCGTGGTCGGATGAAGAAAGTTTGTTTCAACAATTTGCCGGATCGAAAAGTAACGATTCGCCGCTGGCACCGATGAATTCAACGGAACGCTTTCAAGCCGATTTCGGCTCGATGGGGCTCACCACTGGCCGCCATCCGATGATCGCGTTGCGTGCCCGCCTGCCTGACGTTTGCACCGCGGCCGAGCTTAAACACCGACGCGACGGCGAACACGTGACCATTGCCGGCACCGTGATCTGCCGCCAGCGTCCCGGGACCGCGAAAGGCGTGGTGTTTGTAAGTCTCGAAGACGAAACCGGTATCGCGAACGCGGTGGTATATGCGTCGTTTTTCGAAAAACACCGGCTGACGATTACCCAGGAGCCCGCGCTTAAAATCTCCGGCAAATTGCAAAACGTCTCCGGTGTGGTCCACATCAAAGCCGAAAAGATAGTCGCACTTCGCAACACGGATTTGCCGGTCCAAGCCTCCCACGATTTCCACTAAATCCCGATCCCCTCAATTTCGCCGCAGATCCCATCGACATTACGATGGGCGAAAAAACGAGAATCCCATCCCTCCCAAATCCTGCCCTTGCGGACCGGAATCGGCGTCACAATTATGCTCCCGAAGGCTCCGCACGATCGCCCGAAGTGAGATACATCGCCACGTAGCGATCAATCAGATCCGGATCGCTGCGCTGACCACCCTTGGCGAAAGCGAGTTCGACGGCAGTTTTAATCATCGCGCGACTTTGCTTGGGATAGACTGCTTCTTGTTTTTTGATCTCACGAGCAATCTGCCAGTATTCGTTCGTTTGAACTGAACTCCGGTCCGGCCACGGCCTGATGGTAAGATTGTCCGACATAATTAAACAAATAAGTACTTCGAGCCATTGGCTGAAAACCTGAGGCGCAGATCAAATTTTAACTGCCTCTTGATAGCTCATTAAAGTAATGCCGCGCGACTAAGGTGAAGACCTCAAATAGAGTCGGGAATACCCACCGACCATTGAAGGAATGCCCATAAAAAAAACAGCCAAGCAGGGCGCTTGGCTGTTCAAGAAAAGAGTTAGTCCCAACTGGATTATTTAACGACTACATCATTTTTCACGCTCGTAACCCCTTTCACAGTCAGGGCGAGATTACCCGCCTGCGTCTTCTCGAGCTCGGTGTTCACAAAGCCACTGAGTTGAACGACGCCTTTGAACGTCTCGACCTTGACGTCGAGCGCTTTGACCACGGGATCGTGAACCAGCGCAGCCTTTACCTTCGCGGTAATGGTGCTGTCGTCCACATATTCACCCGTGCTTTCCTCAGTGGGCGTAGAGGCACATCCACTGGTGAATGGAAGCATTCCAAGGCCGAAAGTAGCGGAAACGATGATGATCGTAGCAAGTGATTTAGGTGAGGTTTTCATGTTAGTACAGTATGGTACCATCAACTGCGGAGTAGTTCCACCCTACCAGCCAGCGACGTCCACGCTCGTCCTTTCCCTGATGCGATCAGGGCATCTTCGGCGTCAGATTGATTTCGTCAAAACGCGCGACCGTCCGCCTTCGTTCCGCAGAGACTGACCTCAAGCCCCAGTTCTGCCGCGAGCGCGGCCTTGGCGTAAAGCGCGAGATCAGCTTCCTTCGAGCTATCAGCGTAAGCGACTTGAATGTGGTTGGCCTTGTGCCGGGCCATCATCTGGTCGCGACTGACGCCATAGGTGACCGCGTGCATGATCGGCCATTGCACCGTGGTTTCCTTCCAACGGCGTTCGGTTTCCTCGAACGGCAGTGCGATTACCTTGGCGCGCCCGAGGTCCATTTTAAGTTTTCCTTTTTCCACAAATACGCGGCTCCAGACAATCTCGCCGGGTTTAGCAATCCCGCGCACGGTCCCGCCACCGAGACGGAAATACATGGGGGGTTGGCGCCACGAATCTGTGCCTTTGTAGCCATCGATGTGATGGGCGGGAGGCGCGCTGCCCGAAATCAGAAACACCCAGACGTATTCATTCGTGGTACCGCTCAGGTCGAAGGAGCCCCAGCGAAGATCGTGCAACGTGTTTTCCACGGGTTGCCCGAGCGCAGTGTGAACGCGATTCGTCAAAACCCCGTCGAGCCCCGCACACTCATCCACTTCGTTGAAATGCGTCAAGGGCTGACCCCCACGAATGATTTTCCCGCGGGCGTTGCGCACCGGCGGCCGGTCACTGTTGTTCAAGATGCCTTCCACGAGATCCGAAGCCGGCAGCAAATCCCGTAATCCTTGTTGATACTGAATACCGATCGACTCGCAGCCAAACTCATCGGCGATCCGCAAAGCTGCAATGTAGGTTTTGCATTGGAGCAACACCTGCGCCTCGGTGAGTTCCGTTTTCTCGTCGGAGCCGAAATGAAAGGTCATGCCCTTCGCCTGCAACCAAGCGAGCACCTCGCGCGCCTCGGCGTCGCCCACCTGAGTCGCGCCGTAATAGAGCGCCGACTGCGACAGGCGCTCCTTGTACACGCCGGTTTGAAAAAGCAATTCGTCCGGTATGATGGCGTTATACATGCCCATGCAACCTTCATCAAATACGCCCATGATCGATTTGCGGCGGAGCAAATCACCGGCAATTTTTTTGGCGACCGCCTTCGCCTTGGCCGGAACCGCAACGCGCGCCAATGATTTGACATGGGCGGTACGGTGTTTCGCCACGCCGGTTTTCAACCACTCTTGAAGTTTTCCGAGGAAATAAGAATCAGTGAAATCGTCGCTCCAGAGCGTGGAATATTTCACCCCTGCTTTCGTCATCGAACCATTGAGATTGAGCATGCCGACGAGGCCCGGCCAGGTCCCACTCCAATTTGCCACCGTCAAAATCGGCGCCTGATGGGAAATCAGCCCGGCAAGCACGTGATGGGAATATTGCCAGACCGCCTCCGCCACGATGACTGGGGTCGTGGAATCGATTCCCGCAAAGACTACCATGCCTTCCTTCTGCGAACTGATAAATCCATGTTTCGCCGCGGGCTTGTACGGATGCGCCCGGACCAGCTTATAGCCGAAAGCCTCGACCGCCGCCGTCAACGCGCGTTCCATCGCCTCCTGGGCGGCCCAGCAGACTTCATTGGCGGATTGACGAAGGTCGCCGCTGGCGACGAGCAAAATGGTGCGGGATAATTTTTTCACGAATTGGGATAATTGCGATTATCGGCTTTTACAGGAAACCTGAAAAACACCGGGAGTTCATTTATACACTGGATGAACGCGACCAGGAATGGATAATCGAAGCACTTCCATGGATATTATCGGCCCAGCGGATTCCCCTCACCTCCTCTCCCAACAGGTGGCCGCCGCCAGGTATTTTTTCCTCGACCTGAATCCCAATCCCCGCGCCGCGGTGCAACTCGCCTTTGGCGGCCGCGAGCAATGTCGTCCTGACTATCGAATTTCCCGACGAAACTTCGGCTACCATGGCTTGGAATATGTGACCGCGGGAAGTGGTTGGGTGACGCTCGAAGGCAGACGCGTCGACTTGCGCGCGGGCAGCGTATTCGCCTATTCGTCGGATATGCCTTGCGCGATAGGCACAATCGAGAGTGACCCGATGATTAAATATTTCTTCTGTTTCTCCGGGCGATCAGGACGCACGCGCTTGTCGCACTCGGGGGTGGCTGCGGGCTCGGTGCGGACCTTGGAAAACCACAGCGAAGTCCGCACGCTCGCGGAAGAAATCATTCGCGAAGGTCAGGGTTCTTCCCGGCACGCCCGGAAAATTTGCGCCACCCTTTTCGACCTGCTGTTACTAAAATTGGCCGATGCCGGACCCGGGCAGCAGGATTCCGCAGAACCGGCCCGCCGAAATTTCCTCCGCTGCAAGGCGCTAATCGACGCTGACGTAACGGATCTTCGCACCCTTGGTGAAATCGCGACCCGCGTAGGGTTGGAAAAATCCAGCGTGTGCCGTCTCTTCCGCCAGTTCCTCGGCACCAGTCCCTATCAATATCTCCTGCGTCAGAAAATGAACCGCGCCGCGGAATCACTTCTGCACCACGGAGGACTCGTGAAGGAAGTCGCCGCGCAAATGGGCTATCCGGACCCCTTTCACTTTTCCCGGGGGTTCAAGGCGGTTCACGGCAAATCACCGAGCCAACTCCGAGGACCGAAACGAACCCCAGCGGCAAAGTCACCCGCGACTCGACAGACAGCCTCCCGTTGCTGACCGCAGTAAAGATGCCCCGAGCTCGTCGCGGGGCTTGCTCGCGGCACCGCGCATCCTGAGTCGCGAGCACGTGTCGTCCGTAGCCTCAGACCTCCTGATCCCAGCCTGCGGCGAGACTCGGCACGAGGAAACGAGCTGAGCCTGTCACGGCACAAACCAAGTAAACCCGATCTACCAACCAAGCCGAAGCAAGCTTCGGGGTATCGGACCCAAAGGGAATGAAAAAACTTTTATCGCCCTCCGCCACCAACCCCGCGCGGTGGAGAGCGATATCAACAGCCTCGGCCACCACGGCCTG
>JAYVMJ010000085.1:0-1628 GCA_043759025.1 Verrucomicrobiota bacterium
ATGAATAAAGCAGTTTCCCTCGCAATCCTCGTCGTCGGCGTCGTTCTCTTAATTTTTGGCATTAATGCCCACGATTCTGTGGTCTCAAGCGCCAAGGAACTGGTAACCGGCACGCCCACCGACAAGAGCATGTGGTTCATCATTCTCGGCATCGTCGGCATCATTATCGGGGGCCTCGGTTCCCTGTTCCGCCGCAGCGGCAATTAAACCTTCCGCGGGAATTTTTCCCCCGTAGCAATCAGTCAACCCGTGAACGCCATGTCCCGCGCCAGAACCAATCATTCACCCTCCGCGCATGCAGCGGCGCGGCGGAATCTTTCCTCCGCATCATTAAAAAATCAACAACTCAACTCCGATCCTATTATGTCTACCGCAACCTCCCAAAAAACCGACACCGACACCCAAACCTCCGATGACCTGAAGGCCCTCCTGCACGAAGCTGAGCAGGCGCTCAGCAACACCGCAGGCGAAGCCGGCGAAAAAATCGACGATCTCCGCGAACGTCTTCGCGATGCGCTGGAGACCAGCAAGTATTCCTTTGAACGTCTCCGCACTGAAGCCACCCGTCGCGCCAAACAGGCCGATCAAATGGTGCGCGACAATCCTTACTATGCGATTGGTATCGCGGCCGGCGTCGGCGCCCTTGTTGGCATCCTCGTTTCCCGCAGCATCAGCAATTCACGCTAAGAAGAACGCGTGTATCTGCGACGCCTCGGAACATCGACTGACGGTGTTCCGGGCGTCGCCTGACTGTCCCCACGATGTCGCTGCTTTCGTCCCTCACCAACGCCAAACCGCGTCCGCAACTGCCGGCGCCCGGTGTGGCGTTTTCCCTTTTGGGCGAATCCCTTGATCACCGCCGTGAGCTCGCTGCACTCGAAGTCGGAGAAGCCCGCGATCATGCCGTCGTTTCCACCTTGCTCGCCGCCGGCACCGCCGCGCTCATCCTTCTCACGGGGTTCGCCGTCACTCTTCTGGTAGCAAGTCTCGTCTGGGAGAGTCCGCATCGGGTCGCCTGGATGGTGGGCGTGTGTGCGGTTTATGGCGGAGTTGCCGTCGGGGTAGCATCCGTTTTGGTGACGCGATTGCGCATGTGGCAGCCGCTCCAAGAAACCCAATCCCAACTGAAACAGGATTTCCAATGTCTGAGCAAATTGATCAAATCAATCTTCCCCTGAGCCGCGATGAGCGCAAGCAGTTGCTGGTTGTGTCGTGCGCACGGGACCGGCTGGCTTGGGTAAACGCCTGCCGGCCTGCGGCTCCCCGCAGTCCCTTGGCGCAAATCGCGTCCGAAGTGGTGAACTACATTGAGCCTTTCTCTCATTTTCTCCCGAAACGAATCGGGAAATGGATTCGCGGGGCGACCTTTCTGACCACTATCGGCCGGCAATTCGGCTGGATGGGGCGTTAGGATTAAAACCCGACTCGCCGGGTCCCCCCCCCCAAAAAAAAGTTTTAGATCGCCCGTCGGAGATCAAAGAAAAATTAGACGAGATTCGTATTCACCGGACAAAAGACGCCCACGCGTCCGCCATGGAGCGTCGCAATTTCCCGGCAGATCGAAAGTCCCAGACCGGTTCCTTCCGCCACCTCTCCCGGTCGGCGGAAAAACGGATCGAACACCTTGG
>JAYVMJ010000086.1:0-5976 GCA_043759025.1 Verrucomicrobiota bacterium
ATGACGCCGCTTTTTGGCGCGGGAACATCGCCCGTGACGTCGGTTGCGCCCGGCGCCGACGGCAGCGGCGGACTGGCGGCATTCGCCGGGCGACAAGGCGGGCGCAATCTCGACTTTTTCCAGTCGCCCGCCGGGCTCGTCGCTTCGCCGAACAGCCTGGAGTATCCGTATGGCCGCCAGCAGCGCCGCACTGCCTACTTTGGTTCCGCCACCTACGACATTTTCCCGCGGCTCCAAATTGGATTCGACGCGACCTACGTCAGCACGGTGGTGAATCGTGGTTTTGATGTGCTGGTCGGAAACCTCTCTCTCAAAAGCGATTCGCCATTCAATCCTTTTGGGCAGGACGTCAACGTTGCGTTGAATGAAATCGCCCCACAGTTGGGTCCGAATTACAGCGAGGCTCATCTTGATTTTTCTTCGGCCGTGCTCGGCTTGTTGGTCAAGTTGCCGGGAGATTGGCGGATTTCCGCCGACGGACAATACGCTCACAACGTAGCCCAATACCGTGGATTGGCGGACGTCGACGGAGCCCGCTGGCAGCAACTGGTTGATGACGGCACGTACAATCCGCTTCGCGATACGCAAACCCATGGGCCGCCCAAGGAATTCTACGATCGCGCTTTGATTTATTACGGCGCACCGGGAAAATTCGTAACACTGGGAGATTACGATACCGAAGATGGTGCGATTCGGTTGACCAATCAATCGATGGCGCTACCCACCGGGATCAGCACGGTTAACGTCGGAGTCGATTACCGACGAATCCATCTCGCGAGCTATACGGATTCGCGCCACCACGCGGACGGCAGTCCAATCGCCAATCCCATCGACTCGACCGGACGCTCGCTTCAACGTTACAGTGCATTTGGCGAGTTGCAGGCCCCCATCGTGCCCAACGAGTGGCTGCCCCATTGGCTGCGAAAACTGGAGGCGGACCTGGCGGTTCGCTACGTCGCGGCCGATTCCTCCAAGGAAACCAACGTCGCGCCGACCGTGGGACTGAAGGTGGAGGCGACCGGCGGCTTCTCGTTTCGCGGGAGTTTCACGACTTCAAATCGCGTGCCGACCCCGCAATTGAGCCGGCCAGTCACAAGCTCGGATGGATCGGGCGGAGGAATCAATCTGGTGAATATTAGTGACCCGTTGCGCGGTGGTGACGAATACAGCGTCAAATCTGCGGAAGCGAATGATCCGCATTTAAACACGGAGGCTGCGGTCACGCAGACGGCGGGACTCATTTATCAGCACGGTAAGATTCATCAATTCCGCGCCTCATTGGATTTCGTCGATACGCGCAAAACGAACGAAGTAAGAGTCCTCGACGAAACCGATGTGCTGAATTTGGAAACGTTGTTTCCCGAACGGGTGACACGCGCACCCCTCGCCCCGGGGGACTTGCATTCGGTCGGGCTCGTCACGTCATTGTTGACCGGGCCGGTCAACCTGGCTTCCCGCCATTCGCAAAACTGGAACGCCTCCGTCGACTACGCGTGGACGCAATGCGCGCACGGCACGTTGTCGCTTTACGGCCGGCTGGTGTATTTCCAACGATTCGACGTAAAAGTATTTCCCAACTCGCCGGCGGTGGACGAGCTGAATTCGCCCGATGGCGCGGCGTCGATCCTAAAATACCGTGCGAACTTCGGTGCCGGCTGGTCGAATCCGCAGCATGGTTTTGGGATCGATGGACATTACTATTATTCCCGGACGTTGCCCGCCACGGAATGGGCCGGCCAGGGCGGAACGAAGATCGATCCTTACTGCCAATTTGATGCCTACCTGCAAAGCGACCTGAAGCGGTGGGTGCCTTGGAAAAACACTCGCTATGGGCTGCGTGGGCAATTGCGCGTGGATAACATTTTTAACGCCGGCTACCCGAGTTACGCCAACGGCGGGAGCGGCGCAGGTGTCCAGCCCTATGGTGACTGGCGGGGCCGGACGTACTCGGTTTCACTCACCGCCACATTCTAGATGGTGGGCCAAGGAAACATCCGCACCATTTCCCGCTTCACCTGAAAGCGGGCCTCTGCTTCGCTGACGCGACATGCGAATTCTGATTTCCGGAGTCTGTGGCTTTGTCGGTAGCACCCTGGCCAAAACCCTGCTCGCGACCGGGCACGGTCATGCGATTTACGGGTTTGATAATTTCATCCGCCCCGGCAGCGAAAGCAATCGCGCGGAATTGAAAAACCTGGGAGTGAAAATTTTCCACGCCGATCTTCGCGCCGCGAGCGATCTGGAAACATTGCCGGCGGTTGACTGCGTGATCGATGCTGCGGCGAATCCCAGCGTACTGGCCGGTGTCGACGGCCAGACAAGTTCACGGCAACTCGTCGAACACAATCTCGGCGGTACGATCAATCTGCTGGAATACTGCAAAGCCCACAAAGCTGGCTTCATCCTTTTGTCGACGAGCCGGGTCTATTCGATCGCTCCGCTTGCCCAACTAAAGGTAACGGCCATCAACGACGCGTTTGTTCCCGATGCGGGTTCCGCTCTTCCCGCCGGTTTAAGCTCTGCGGGCATCGATGAGACTTTTGCCACCACCGCGCCCATTTCGCTCTACGGTTCAACCAAATTGGCCTCGGAAACGCTGGCGCTCGAATATGGCGAAACATTCGGCTTTCCGGTTTTCATTAACCGTTGCGGCGTCCTGGCTGGTGCAGGGCAATTCGGTCGCGCCGACCAGGGAATCTTCGCCTACTGGATCAACTCGTGGCGGCAAAAACGCCCGTTGAAATATCTCGGATTCGGCGGCCAAGGTCATCAGGTACGCGACTGCCTCCACCCGCAGGATTTGGTGCCATTGATCGAAAAACAGATCACTGCGTCGAAGCTAACCGCCCCGGATCGCATCGTGAATTTGTCGGGGGGCACCGCGTCGGCGATGTCGCTCAAACAACTCAGTGCCTGGTGCGCGCAGCGGTTCGGACCGCACGCCGTGGTTGCAGACGGCACGGTGCGACCATTTGACCTCGCGTGGGTCGTACTCGATTCGAGCAAGGCCGCACGCCTCTGGGACTGGCAGCCCACCCAAAAAGTGTCCGCTATTCTGGAGGAAATCGCCCGCCACGCCGAACGGAATCCCAGCTGGCTTGACCTGTCTGCCCCCCTCTGACTCTCTCAGTGGCTCGCATGGCCAGCACGCAGCAGGAACTTTCCAAGATCTACCACCGGCGTTTCGTCCGCACCGCCGCTTATCGCAACCGGGTTTGGAAAGTATTAACGGGGGAATTTTTCAGCCGTTGGGTCCCACCCGACGCCGCCGTCCTTGATTTGGGCTGCGGCTACGGCGAGTTCATCAACAATATCGCCTCCGGCCGAAAATTGGCGATGGATCTGAATCCCGACGCGCCGGCCCATTTATCGCGTGGAGTCGAATTTCTCCATCAGGACTGTTCCGCTCCGTGGCCGCTACCCGACAACAGCCTCGACGTCGTTTTCACCAGCAATTTTTTTGAGCACCTGCCGGATAAGGAATGCCTGAACCTGACCCTTCGCCAAGCGCTGCGCTGCCTGAAGCCAGGCGGGCGGCTGATCACGGTCGGGCCAAATATCAAATATCTGCACGGCGAATATTGGGACTTTTACGATCACCATGTCTATTTGACAGAAACTTCCCTCGGCGAGGCGATGGAGATTGAGGGCTACCACATCGATGTTATCACGCCTCGGTTCCTGCCGTTCACGATGGTGGCGGCACCGGAATACCCCATGCTTTTTGTTCGACTCTATGTTGCCCTGCCCTGGCTCTGGCGTCTTCGCGGAAAACAGTTTCTCGTCGTAGCGCGTAAACCAGCCGCCTGATCCGGCGAAATCCGCCCGCCATGCGATCGAACGTTCCCATTCCCGCGCCGCTGACACTCTACAGCATCGTGATTCCCGCCCACAACGAAGAGGAATCACTGCCGCCAACGGTGAAGGATATTTATGAAACAATGGTGCGGGAAAACATTCCCCATGAAATTGTCGTCGTGGATGACGGCAGCAAGGATCGTACGTGGGAGGTGTTAAAGGAACTCAAGCAAAGTATCCCGACGCTCGCACCGGTGCAAAACAAAGGCCCGCACGGGTTCGGACGCGCCGTAACTTATGGCCTTAAACACATGAACGGTGACGCCTGCACCATCATGATGGCCGACGCTTCCGATTCACCCGACGACGCGGTTAAATATTGGCGGCTATTGGTTGGGGGGTGGGATTGCGCCTTTGGGAGTCGTTTCGTCAAAGGCGGCAAAGTCATCGATTACCCGCGGCTAAAGCTCTTCGTGAATCGAATTGCCAATTTTCTGGTGCGGGTCGGCTTCAACATCCCGCTCAACGACACTACGAACGCCTTCAAGGCGTATCGCCGAACGGTCATTGAGGGGTGCCGGCCGTTTCTCTCGCCGCATTTCAACCTCACCGTTGAGATCCCGCTCAAAGCGATTGTCCGCGGCTATTCGTGGACCGTGATTCCGATCTCCTGGCGGAATCGAAAACACGGCGTGCCCAAGCTGAAAATCAGCGAGATGGGCAGCCGATATTTTTTTATCTGCGCCTACGTCTGGCTGGAGAAGTATTTCAGCCGCGGCGACTATCGAAAACCCACGATTCCAAGCTCCTGAAAAACAGCTTGTTGTCTGTTGCAGAGAAGGCACATTAACCGCCTTTACTATGATCTACTTGCTCGGCGGTTCAGGTTATGTGGGTTCGGCATATCAGGAGTTGCTTAAACGCAAAGACCTGCCTTTCCGCAATATACGTCGCTCCGAATTCGATTATACGAATCAGGTCGCCCTCACGGAATTGCTACGTCGCGAGAAGCCCGAGTTCCTCATCAATGCCGCCGGGTACACGGGCAAACCCAACGTCGACGCCTGCGAGTTGCACAAAGCGGATTGCGTCATGGGCAACGCCGTTCTCCCAGGCACCATCGCCCAAGCCTGCGCCGACGCCGGCATCCCGTGGGGGCATGTTTCCTCCGGTTGCATCTACACCGGTGCCCGCCCCGATGGTTCGGGCTTTACGGAAACCGACACGCCGAATTTCTCCTTCCGCACGAATAACTGCAGTTTCTATTCGGGCACCAAGGCCCTCGGCGAAGAAGTCCTGACCAACTTTCCCGACGTCTACATCTGGCGGCTCCGCATTCCCTTCAACGAAGTGGACAATCCGCGCAACTACCTCACAAAATTGCTGCGGTACTCGACGCTGCTCGAAGCCACAAATTCTATTTCCCAGCTGCAGGAATTCGTCGGCGGCACCTTCGCCTGCTGGGAAAAACGAGTGCCATTCGGCATCTACAACGTCACCAATCCCGGTCAGGTCACCACGCACGAAGTGGTCGAGCTGATCAAGAAGACGGGCGTTTCGAACAAAAATTTCCAGTTTTTCAAAGACGAAACCCAGTTCATGCAAACCGCCGCGAAAACCCCGCGCTCCAATTGCGTGATGAACTCCACCAAGCTTGCCGCCGCCGGAATTAAATTAACCGAGGTGCACGAAGCGGTCGAACGCGACCTGCGTCGCTGGGTCTCTGCTTAGGCTTCAAGAGGAGTATGAGGAGCAAGAAGAATAAGCTTATGCCCAAGCATCATGGACGGGGATTATGAGAACTGGCGGAATTTACTCGTCTGGCAAAAGGCGCATCAAGCGGTCCCGCTGGTTTATCGTGCCACAAAACAATTCCCTCCGGACGAACGGTATCGACTCATCAATCAACTTTGTCGCTCAAGCGCGTCCGTTCCCACCACTATTGCCGAAGGCAAAGGGCGGGGGCCAGCCGCTGAGTTCCGCCAATTCCTTATCATCGCGCGCGGCTCCACGGACGAGACCCGCTACCTCTTGCTTCTGGCCAAAGATCCCGGCTATCTCCCTGCTGCCGAGTATCTGGAACTAGAATCCCAGTACACCGAGGTTTCCAAAATGCTCAACGCCCTCCTCCGCACCCTCCGTCCCTGACCGCTTGTTCCCCAGCCTCCCTTACTCCGC
>JAYVMJ010000087.1:0-15963 GCA_043759025.1 Verrucomicrobiota bacterium
ATTCCGGTAAGCAGCACGATCGGGCACGGACCGGAACAAGGACACGCGGAAACGACCGCAGAAAGAGCGAAAGGTCATGGGGTAGGCGTTCCGTGCATGGCACTATCGGTGCATATTTCAAGTGTCTTATTTTTTGTAAAAGTGTTTTATTCGTCTTGCTGGCGAAAAATCGAGCGACTGAACTGATCGCGTGCCTCTCTCCGATGGGAATTGAACTGACCGATTTGAAAGCGTTGAAAAGCCCCATGGTTCCGGTTGACATTGTTCCGCAGTGGTTCTCTGGGGAATTTCCCCGACGGCTGGCGGTCATTCTGCTGCTTTTGGTTTTTCCGGCTTCGCGTTGCGTTTACGGCCAGCAGTCGTCTGGCGAAGACCAGGCGGCGAAGGCGTTGCTGGCTTACGTGCAACAAGGATCAGCGGTGGCGGGGGCTGATGTCGGCGACGACGCTTGCTATTCCTGCCACCAGCAAAAAGCGGACAGCTATCGTCGAACCGCCCATTTCCATACGTCGAGCCTTCCTTCGCAGAGTTCGATCCACGGCAATTTCACTCCGGGATCGAACATTCTCAGAACGGCGAATCCGGATTTATTTTTCGTGATGGCATCCGCCGCCGGCCAGTTTTCCGAAAAGGGTGTGATGCGGCGATCGCCGTCGAAAATCTTGGAACGATCCGAGCCGATCGGCGTGGTCATCGGTTCCGGACGCAAAGGCCAGACGTATTTGTATTGGGACGAGGATAAACTTCTCCAGCTGCCCGTCTCCTACTGGACCGAATTGGGCGATTGGGTCAACAGCCCGGGCTATGTCGACGGCACCGCGAATTTCGACCGGCCCATCGCACCGCGCTGCTTGGAGTGTCACGCTAGCTCATTCGAATCACATGCTTCCGCCGAAAATGCGTACGAAAAGACCAGTCTTGTGCTCGGGCTGACGTGCGAAAAATGTCACGGCCCCGGGGCCGGGCACGTGGCGCGCTATCGCTCCAAAACGTCGCCAGTGTCGGTCGCGTCGAGCGCGATCATCAACCCGGCGCGCCTCCCGCGCGAAAGGCAGATGGATGTCTGCGCGCTCTGTCACGCCGGCATCGGCACCCCGCTTTCGTTGCCGCTCTCCTTCGTTCCGGGCGACGAGTTGGACCACCACCTGACATTTCCGACGCTCGATCCGAAAGCTCACATCGATGTGCACGGCAGTCAGGTCCAGCTGTTGAAGCGAAGCCGGTGCTATCGGGAAAGCACCACGATGACCTGCACGACCTGCCACGATGTGCACACGCCTCAGCGAGAGCCCGCGGCGTTTTCAGCGAATTGTCTGGCCTGTCACAAGGTCGAGAGCTGCGGTTCGTTTGCGAAGCTCGGCCATCGCGTCGATCGCGAATGCATCACCTGTCACATGCCGCTCCAGGAAACCGCGCAGATTGTGATCTCCGGCTCGAATGGCAGAAGTTTGCAGCCGAAAGTCCGCAATCACCAAATCGCGATCTATCCCGACGTGCATCTGCCGTGAGTGCCGGGCGGCGGTGAATCTGGAGCGCGGGCGACCTCGCCCGCGAGAGCACGGCAGCGGGGGCGCTGCCGCTCCAGTTCGGATGGGACGCGTCTATCTCATTCGAATAAGCTCAAAGCCGCTCCCGCAGTTCCGCCGGCAATAACGCCAGGGCGGATTCGCGCAATTTGGGTTCAGGAAAATCGATCTGGAAAGCGTGGCTCAATTTCAGCAGTCGAAAAAGCGACATCGTCGTGAGCGATTTCAGGTGCGTTTCGTCGGCCTTTTGCAGGCAGAGCCGCACCTGTTCGCGGGAGAGATCGTTGCGTTCACCTTGGGCGAGCACCACCGCGAGACTCACGCGCCGATCCCACGCGAGCAGGCGGCCAAATCCGCTGTTGAGGCTCGCGAGCACCGCGTGGAAGGTCTTGGCAAATTGCTCCGTGTTTCCCTCCGACTGTTCCACCGAGGCGAGCGCCACCAAGGCACCGAGGTCTGTCGGATAGCGTTGCAACGATTCGCCCGCGGCGGTCGCCAATGCGGGCTGCTTTGTCTCGATAAAATATTCGGCGAGGTGGCTGAGGGCCGTGGCGCGATTGCTTTCGTCCGTGACGGCGAGGATCACCACCGATCGATCTTCAAAGCCGGGCACGGACGGCAGCGTGTAGGGGATCGGACGCAACCACGGCGGCAACGCCCAATGGTGCAGCGCCATGATGAAGGCGTCGTCCGGATTGCGCAGCGTCCAATGGGCAAATGCGTCGAGGTCGGTGTCCCACGACGGAAGCACCAGGTGCGTAATGCCGCGTTGTCGGATCAATTCCTGGGCTTGTTCGGCCGTCGTTGCCGTGACGATCCGGACCGTTGCGGTGAGTCCGTCCCGGTTCTCCCAATTGGCCGTGCCGATTCCTCGGAATCCTCCGTGAAAGCACCAGCTAGTCGTCCGATCAGGTGGCAGCAACACGACCGGTCCACCCGTGCCGGCGTGGTCTGCAATCCAATGCGCCACGCCCCGCTCAAGCAGTGCCTCCACTTCGACCCGTGTAAACTCAATCCCGCTCCCGGATTTCAGCGACGGCACGAGTTGAACGATGCCCGGCAGAAGTGTGGCAATTGCAACTGCCGCCCACATCCAGCCCCGGCGAACTTCAATGGCCGCAGTCGCGACCAGAAAAGCGAGGAGCACGCTGTCAGCTGCATTCCACCAGCGGAGTTGAAAACACGCGAAGGCCACCGCCACCACCACTGGCCCAAGCGCCATCGCCAGCGACGCGCGCGTTCCCTCCGGCCTCTGGCGACGGAAGAGCCACCCCAATCCCGGACCGATCAATAGAAACGGCAGGAGAGTCCCCGCGACCGCGCCAGTGAGGCCATCGTTTCCAATCCACGAAAAAACATTTTGAGCCACCGCGCCGCCGGGGAGATTGGTGAGCTTGGTCGACAGCAGATCGCCGCTGATAATCAATTGATTTCCCTCCCGCGTCATGGCGACTGGCAGCGCCGCGATCGCGCCGATCGCGCCGATGATTGCAAGGGCGCCGAACCAGCGGTTTTGCCCCAGGGGATTTTTTCCGTTTCTCCACGCCGCAAACCGCGTGATCAATTCGGCGACACCGAGCCACGCAATGCCATAGAGCGGGTGGTTCACCTGCAGGCGAAAATCCATGTGGGCGGGAAAATATTCGATAAGGTACGCGGCCAAACACGTGATGGCGCCGCCCAACGCCCACCATCGCCAAGGCGGCGTTTCGCGATCTGCGAGCTTCTTGGTCTCGACACCGCCCGAAGCCAGCCACGCGGCCAGCAGTCCGCCCACGGCGATGCCGACCAGCACGGGCGTTTCAGTGGAAGCGTTGATCCAAAGACCCAAGCCGCCCGCAACGCCGGCGAGAAAAAATGACCGGTGCCTTTGGATTCGTTTCGCCGCATCCTCGCTGCTGACGCTTCCGGTCAGGAGCGGCAGGATACTCCAGAGCGCGCAGGCGCGAGCGAGGCCGTGATCGTCCGGAATTCCGGGGAAAAATCCCCCCGCAAACGGATAAAGCGTGGCGAGGCCGACCGCCGTGACGGTCGCGGGCAGGGAACCAAAGCGGCGCGCGACCGCTACCGTGGTCGCAATCAAAAACAACCAGTGAAACAGCGGATCGGCGAAGAGCGCCGCGCGCTCGACGGAGATGCCGATGGGCCGGCCGGAAATCTGGTGGTCGCACCACGCGAGCAGTCCGAGCCACCAGCGGTACGGCGACGCCGCGTGAACGTCGCGTCCGAATGGCGCGTTTTCATAGTCGATGTGTCGCACCCGCCATTCGTGTTGCGCAAACATCCGCTGGGTTTCGGCGATCCACTCATACCCGCGATTGTTGTGTTCGGGCACGATCGCCCACCGTTTGCCGCCCGCGTAACCCGTCGGCGAACTGGCGTCCACGACCGCGTTGTCCCGGTCGGTATTGCTGACGTACGCTGCGCGCTGACCGCGTTCGTAGTCGCTCCAGATGACAAACGCCGACCCGCACAGCAGCGCGATCAGCCACGCGCGGGGAATTAATTTGGAAGGAGGACTCATGGTGGGCGCCGAGGTCGCGCCGATTTTCCGGGGACCAGCACGCAAACGGAGTCGGTCCGGCGGGGCAAGCACAGTCATGAACGAGAGTGCGGCCGAACCCTTCCTTGACTCCGTCGCGCAAGATTTATCCAACTGTCGATCCCGATGCTTCCGAATAAAAAAGCCAAACATCCGGCGATCCGGAAGATTTCGGGACGCGGACTGCTCGCACTTCTCCTCGCCGCGACGGTGGCGGCGTTGGGCGAAACTCCGGCGACGGTCACTTCTCCCGGAATCGTGGAAACTTCGCTGGCGCCGCGCTCCGGGCCGAGAGGCGCGACGTTGTTCACCGAGTTGTCGCCGCAAGCGACCGGAATCTTCGCGGAAAACCGTTACGCCGACCCGAAGATGTGGGGCCAACTTTACCGGGAATTTGAAGTGGGTGCGGTGGGCACGGGCATCGCGATCGGGGACTACGATGGCGATGGCCGGCCGGATATTTTTGTCGTGAGCAAAACGGAAAGCTGCCGGCTGTTTCGCAATCTCGGTAACTGGAAGTTTGAGGATGTGACCGACAAAACCGGCGTGGGCGACAAAGGCGACGCCGCCGGGATTTGGAAACAGGGCGCAACCTTCGTCGACGTGAACAACGATGGCCTGCTGGATATCTACGTCTGCCGGTTTAATGCGCCCAACCTGCTCTATATTAATCAAGGCGACGGCACGTTTAAGGAAGAAGCGGCGAAACGTGGGCTGGCGGTGAATGACGCGTCCGTGATGGCGGCGTTCTGCGACTACGATCGCGACGGCTGGCTCGACGTTTTTATCCAGACGAACGTGCTCGATACGGTCGCGCATCCGAACGGCCAGCGAAACTATCTCTTTCACAACAACGGTGACGGCACCTTCACGAATGTCACGGATCGCGCGGGCATTTCCGGGGAAGGGCAGGGGCATTCGGCGACGTGGTGGGATTACGACAACGACGGCTGGCCGGACCTTTATGTGGCGAACGACTTTGCCCCGGCGGACAAACTCTACCGCAACAATCACGACGGCACCTTTACCGATGTCATCGACCGGGTCGTGCCGCACATGCCGTATTCGTCCATGGGCTCGGACTTGGGCGACGTGAACAACGACGGCTTGATCGATCTGTTCGTCGCGGAAATGGCGGCGACGACGCACCAGAAGGATCAACGCACCATGGCGCCGTCGCGCAGCCTGCTCTCGCAGGATCCGCCGGAGAACTCCCGCGCGGCCCCGCAATATTTTCACAATGCGCTTTATCTCAACACCGCCACGGGACGTTGTCTCGAAGCGGCGTTTCTGACGGGCCTGGATGCCACGGATTGGACGTGGTCGGTGCGATTTGAGGATTTGGACAACGACGGCCGCCTCGACCTTCAGGTGACCAACGGCATGCATCGCGAATCGCACAATGCCGACCTGATGGCGCGCATGATGCTGGCGGAAAACGCCGCGGAAAAAATGCGGATCGAACGCGCCAGCCCGGTGTTGGCGGAGCAGAATCTCGCGTACCGCAACCTCGGCGATCTGCGCTTCGAGGACGTCAGTGCCAGTTGGGGGTTGAATCAAAAAGGCGTCAGCTATGGCGCGGCTTTTGGTGATCTCGACGGCGACGGTGATCTCGATCTCGTGTTTGCGAACTACCAGGGAAACGTCACGGTGCTGCGCAACGATTCGGATTCCGGCCACCGCGTGATCTTTGCCTTGCGAGGCACGCAATCGAATCGCTTCGGCGTGGGCGCGACCGTGAAAATCGAAACGGCCTCCGGCGTGCAAATTCGCCAGCTCGTGCTCGCCCGCGGCTATCTGTCCAGTTCGGAACCGGTGCTGCATTTCGGGCTGGGTGAGGACGCCCGCATCGAGCGTGCGACGGTGACTTGGCCGAGCGGAAAATCTCAGATATTTACCAATCTTCCGGTGGATCGAAAGTTCACCATTACGGAGCAAGCCGGGACGAACGAACTCGCCGATGTGCCCAAGCAAACGGAGCCGGGTCAGTTTAGTGAAGTCAGCGGCGAGACGGCTCTTTCGTTGCTGTCGCGTGAGGCGAAAGTGGACGAGACGGGGCAAAATTCGCTGCTGCCGACGCGACAAAACCGGCGCGGTCCGGGCGTGGCCGTCGGGGATTTCAATGGTGACGGCCGCGATGATTTGATCGTGGGCGGTACGCCCGCCGATCCGCGGCGAATTCTTCTGGCCGGTGCGACCGGCAGTTTCTCGATTGCGGGCAGCGTCACGCTGCCGACGAATGGAAATCTCGATGACGGCCCGGTGTTGGTGTTCGACGCCAATGGCGACGGTGCGAGCGATATTTTAGTAACCAAAGGCGGCGTGGTGGAGCCCGCGGGATCGACGGAGTATCAACCGCTGCTCTTTTTAAATGATGAGCACGGCGGGTTTCGGCTGGCACCGGCGGGAACGTTGCCGGAGCTTTCCCCCAGCGCGGGTGCCGCGGTGGCGGCGGACTTTGATCATTCGGGCGCGTTGGGAGTTTTCATTGGGGCGAGGGTGGTGCCGGGGCTTTATCCCTTTGCGCCGAAGAGCGTGCTGCTGGCGAACCACGCGGGCAAATTTGAAGACGTGACCGATGGCATCGCGCCAGGACTGCGCGATTTGGGGCTGGTGACGGGCGCGTTGTGGAGCGACGTGGATGGCGACGGCTGGTCCGATTTGCTGGTGACGCTCGAGTGGGGGCCGGTGAAGTATTTCCACAACGACCACGGGAAGCGATTTGAGGACTGGACGGAAAAGGCCGGCTTCGGCGCCGCCGGCAGCGGTTGGTGGAATTCGATCGCCGCTGCGGATTTCAACGGCGACGGCCGGCCCGACTATGTGGTCGGCAATCTCGGTTTGAACACGCAGTACCACGCCGACGCGACGCATCCGGCGCTGCTGTTTTCCGGCGATTTCAAGGGCGACGGATCGCTGCAATTGATCGAGGCCTATTACGAGGGCGACCGTCTTTATCCGTGGCGTACGCGCAAAGACCTCGGCGCGGTGATTCCCTCGATCCTCAAGCGTTATTCGCGCAATGATTATTACGCGCGGGCCACTCTCGGTGAAATTCTGGGCGAAGAAAAACTTACCGAAGCCCAGCGATTTGCCGCCACCGAATTTCGCAGCGGCGTTTTTATGAGCCAACCCGACGGCACCTATCGCTTCGAGCCGCTGCCACGCATCGCCCAGATCGCGCCATTGCAAGGGGTGGTCGCGGGTGATTTTGACGGTGACGGGAATGCCGATATCTACGCCGTGCAGAATTCCTATTCGCCGATTCCACTCATCGGACGGTTCGATGGCGGACTCAGCCAGTTGCTGCGCGGTGATGGTCACGGCCATTTCACGGCGGTGCCGCCGGCGAAGAGCAATCTCATCGTGCCCGGCGATGCGAAGGCGCTGGCGGTGCTCGACCTGAATGGCGACGGCTGGCCCGATTTTATTGTGACGCGCAACAACGACACGACGCTCGCGTTTCGCAACGGCGGCGTTGCCGGACGGCATTCGTTGGACGTGAGGTTGCGCGGGCCCGCCGGAAATCCCACGGGAATCGGCGCGCGGGTTACACTGGAATTGAAGAACGGTTTGACTCACGTGAGCGAAATTTACGCGGGCTCGGGCTATTTCAGCCAGTCGGCGGCGGCGTGTTTCTTCGGTTGGTCCGACGACAATCCTCCGGCTAAAATTCGAATCGCGTGGCCGTCGGGAAGTTCAACCGAGCATGCCGTTCCACCGGGATCGACCGTTCTGGTCCTGTCACCCAATGACCATTAAAGTGCGCATTCTTCGGGCGCGCAGACACGTCCTCGCCGCCTTGCTGGCGGTGAGCGCGACTGCATTGATCGCCGCTTCTCCGGCCGGAATCGTGGGAAAGCCACTCGCGCCGCGTTCGGGTCCGCGTGGAGCCACGATGTTCACGGAGCTTTCCGCTGAAACGACCGGAATCGTGACCGAAAATAAATACGACGATCCTTTGATGTGGGCGGACCGTTTTGCCGAGTTTGAAGTCGGCGCGGTAGGCACGGGAGTCGCAATTGGCGATTACGATGGTGACGGCCGGCCGGATATTTTCGTCGTAAGCAAAACGGAGAGCTGCCGGCTGTTTCGCAACTTGGGGAATTGGAAATTCGAGGATGTCACGGACAGGGCCGGCGTGGGTGACGTCGGGGATGCGGCCGGGGTTTGGAAGCAGGGCGCGACGTTCGCGGACGTGAACAACGATGGTTTGCTGGATATCTACGTCTGTCGGTTCGGCGCACCGAATCTGCTCTATATCAACCAAGGTGACGGCACGTTCAAGGAAGAGGCGGCGAAGCGTGGTCTGGCGGTGAACGATGCTTCCGTGATGGCGGCGTTTTGCGACTATGATCGCGATGGATGGCTCGATGTTTTCATCCAGACCAATGCGCCTGAGTCCGCCGGGCAGCCACGCGCGCAGCGGAATTATCTGTTTCACAACAACGGCGACGGTACCTTCAGCGACGTGACGGATCGCGCGGGAATTGGCGGGAAAGCTCAGGGGCATTCGGCCACGTGGTGGGATTTCGACAACGATGGCTGGCCGGATCTTTATGTCGCGAACGACTTCACGCCGGCCGACCAGCTTTTCCGCAACAATCACGACGGCACGTTCACCGATGTGATCAATCAAGTCGTGCCGCATATGCCGTTTTCCTCGATGGGCTCGGATTTGGGCGACGTGAACAATGACGGCCTGATCGATCTTTTTGTCGCGGATATGGCGGCGACCACTCACCAGAAGGATCAGCGCACCATGGCGAACGCGCGCGGCCTGATCCGGGATTTGCCGGATAATTCCACCGCCGCGCCGTTTGTGATGCGCAATGCGCTTTATCTCAACACCGGCACGGCGCGCGTGATGGAGGCGGCTTGTCTGGCCGGTCTCGCCGCGACGGATTGGACGTGGGCCGTGCGGCTGGAAGATTTAGATAACGACGGCCGGCTTGATCTTTTTGTGACCAACGGCATGTACCGCGAACCGCACAACGCCGACCTGATGGATCGCATCGCGGCGGCCGGAAGTATCGCGGAAAAAATCCGCATCATACGCGCCAGCCCGATTCTGGCGGAGCCCAATTTGGCGTTTCGCAACCAAGGCGGCCTGGCGTTTGAGAATGTCAGCGCTGCGTGGGGCCTCGGCCAAAAAGGCGTGAGTTTTGGCGCGGCGTTTGGCGATCTCGATGGAGACGGCGACCTCGATTTGGTGTATGCGAATTTCAAGAAGGGCGTGACGGTGCTCCGCAATGATTCCGATTCGGGGCATCGCCTGATTGTTGCGCTTGCGGGCACGCGCTCCAATCGCTTTGGCGTGGGGGCGACGGTGCGGATTGAAACGGATTCCGGCGTGCAGGTCCGGCAACTCGTGCTCGCGCGCGGCGTTCTTTCCAGCTCCGAGCCGGTGCTCCATTTTGGACTCGGTGACGACACGCGGATCAATCGGCTGACCGTCGCGTGGCCGAGTGGGGAAAACCAGACCTTCAGCAATCTGGCAGTCGACCAAAAGCTCACGATTACGGAACCGGCGAAATCGGGTTCAGCGATTGCGCAAACGGCGCCGCTTCGTTCGGGCCAATTCGCCGATGTCAGTCAGTCGTTGGGATTTTCTTTGTCGTCGCGGGAAACCGTCGTGGACGAAACCAAGGCCCAACCGCTTTTGCCCATGCGGCAAAACCGACGCGGCCCGGCGCTGGCGGTGGGAGATATTAGCGGCGACGGAAAAGATGACGTCATCCTCGGGGGGACACCGGAGACGCCGACGCGCATTTTAATCGCGGCGGCCGCGGGGGCCTTTTCCTCCATGGAATCTCCCGCGATGGCCAGCGACGCGCTGCTCGACGACGGGCCGGTCTTGATTTTCGACGCCGATGGCCACGGGACCAATGATGTGCTCGTGACGAAAGGAGGCATCAACCGACCGGAAGGCGCGGCGGGTTATCAGCCGAAATTGTATTTCAACGATGGCCATGGCCGGCTCACGGTGGCCGCGCCGGACGCGCTTCCGGTGTTGCCCGTCAGCGTGGGCGCGGTCGCGGCGGCGGATTTTACGCGCTCCGGGCGGCTCGGTTTGTTCATTGGAGGGCGCGTCTCGCCGGGACATTATCCGGTCGCCCCGCGCAGTGCCTTGCTCGTAAATCGCGGCGGGAAATTCGAAGAGATCACGGACACTTTCGCGCCGGGGTTGCGCAACGTCGGGATGGTGACGTCGGCCTTGTGGAGTGATGTGGACGGCGACGGTTGGCTCGACCTGCTCGTGACGTTGGAATGGGGCCAGGTTCGCTATTTCCACAACGCGCAGGGCAGGGGACTCGAGGATTGGACGGAAAAATCCGGCTTCGGCTCCGCGGGTTCGGGTTGGTGGAATTCCATCGCGGCGGCGGATTTCAATGGCGACGGCCGGATGGATTATGTGGTCGGAAACCTTGGGCTGAATACCCCGTATCGCGCCGACGCGACGCACCCGGCGCTGCTGTTTGCGGGGGATTTCGCCGGCAATGGCGGTTCGGAATTGATCGAGGCCTACTCCGAAAATGATCACCTGTATCCGCGACGTTCAAGGAAGGAACTGGGCGCAGTGCTGCCGGCCATCTTGAAAAAATTTCCACGCAATGACGTTTATGCGCGGTCCACGCTGGAAGAGGTCCTCGGCGCGGGAGAACTGTCCGCGGCGACCCGGTGGGCCGCGACCGAATTTCGCAGCGGCGTCTTCCTGAGCCAGGCCGATGGGACGTATCGGTTTGAACCGCTGCCACCGATCGCGCAGATCGCGCCGATGGAAGGACTCGTGGCCGGAGATTTCGATGGCGACGGGCACGCGGATATTTACGCGGTGCAAAATTCCTACGCACCGAATCCGTCGATGGGGCGTTTCGACGGTGGATTGAGCCAGTTGTTGCGCGGCGACGGACACGGTCATTTTACCGCAGTGCCACCGGTGGAGAGTGGACTGGTCGTTCCCGGTGACGCCAAGGCGCTGGCGGTGATCGATCTCGATCGTGACGGCTGGCCGGATTTTCTGGTGACGCGAAACAACGGGACGACTCTCGCCTTTCGCAATAACGGTGTGGATGGCCGGCATTCTTTACGCGTGAAATTGCGCGGACCTGGAGAAAATCCGACCGGAATCGGTGCACGGATAAAACTCATCGCGAAAGACGGCGTCGCCCAGACGACCGAGATCGCCGCCGGTTCGGGGTATTACAGCCAGTCTTCGGCCGACTGTTTCTTCGGTTATTCCGGTTCTAATCCGCCGGTTAAAGTTGTGGTCAGGTGGCCGTCGGGCACGGAAAAAGAATATGACGTTCCACCTGGATCGTTTTCGGTCACGTTGGACGTGCTCCATTGAGGCGGGTCGGAACCGAACGATTCGCTTTGGGCGCCGGTTGAGGGGAAAGAAAAATGGCTGGTTCATGTAAAACAGTTTTACTCAAAAAAATACTGTTGACACAATCATGGGAGAATGGCGTTTTTCGCGTTACCCAACCCCTAGGAATTGGATCCTAACCGCCTCCATTTCTCAACGCTTCACCCCCGACCAACGTCATTTCACCCCTCCCAGCGTGGCGAACCGTGCTTTCATTTCATTTCCTCGTTCCCGGCTTTTGTTGGGCCGGAACGTGAGTCGATTGGCCCGCTTTTCACCGCCCCTTCCGCAAGGGCAGCGGTTTTCCCCCTGATTTCTTTTCGTCAGTGAACGTCATAAACCTCCCAAACATGCAAGCTACCTACCCAACTTCGAAAACCCGCCTCCTCGCTTTGACGGCGGTATTTTCGCTGCTGCTGAATTCGGGTCTGGCCCAAGCGGCCTCGCCCAATGCGTCAGACTCCACCAAACCTAAGGCCGACAAGGATGAAATCGTCGAACTTTCTCCCTTCGTCGTCGATGCCAGCAAGGATCAAGGCTATCGTGCAACCAGCACGCTCGCCGGCAGTCGCATCAACACCGACCTGAAGGACGTCGCACAGTCGATCACCGTCGTCACCAAGGAATTCATGACCGACATTTCCGCCGTTGGCGTGAATGATATTCTCGCTTACACGGCCAACACCGAAGGTAGCAGGGATTTCACCGCGACGACCCTGTCGTTGGGACGTCCGAGTGACGATCTCGCGGGCAATGGCAATAACGCCAATCGCATCCGCGGTTTGCAGGCGGCCGATCTGACCCGCGATTATTTTTATACGATCGGGACCTACAACGGTTTCGATTCCTATAATCTAGACGAAGTGACGATTAACCGCGGTGCCAATTCCATTCTCGCCGGTATCGGTTCACCGGCCGGTATCATTAATTATTCGCCGCAGGTCGCGGGTCTCGCCAAGGATAAGTATGAACTGGGGCTCCGCTTTGGCAGTTACGGCGATATCCGCGGTACGATCAACGGCAACGTCGTGGCAAAAAAGGACGTGCTGGCTTTTCGCGTGGCAGCGGAGGCTTCCGACAAGGGCTTCAAGCAAAGGCCGTCCTACAACAAGGACCGTCGACTTTATTTGGCGGGCACCTATCAGCCGTGGAGCAAAACCACGATCCGGGTTGGGTTTGAGACTCAAAACGTCAAAGCGAACAATCCAAATACCATCACCCCGGAAGACGGCGTGACCCAGTGGATTGCCGCCGGCAAGCCGATCTACGACAGCACGGCCGCAAATCCGGTCACCAAGGGCCTCACCATGGACGGAGCCAATTCGCCGACTCTCATGTATAACGCTTCCGGGGCGCTCGAGCGTGCCTATAATATCGGCTACAACACCCCGCACGCCACCGGTTACGATTTCTTCCAGGCGATCAAGGCCGGCGCCACAGCCTATCGTCTGAACAATAACAATTATTTGAACCTGCAGGACGTGAATCTGAATCCGAGTTTGGACCTCGCGAGGAAGTACCGCGCGTTCAATTTCTCGATTGACCAGGAAATTCTGCCCGACCTGAACGCGAATTTCTCGTTGTTGGATGAATCGGTCAACGCCAACTATCTTAATTTGTTTCGCAGCGAATACGCTACTTACAGCGTCGATGTAAACGCACGGCTGCCTGATGGCTCGCCCAATCCGCATGTCGGGGAGACCTTCATGCAATTCGGTGGCCTCGATAACAAGAACACCGATCACAACACCAATCGGGTGTGGCGGGGCACGCTCACGTACGGGCTAAACCTCAATAAATACAATAAATGGCTTGGACGCTATCAGTTCACGGCTTTCGCCGAGAACCGCAAAACCGAAACAGTGCACTGGCAATACAACGCTGCCGACGCCAGCGACCCAACCAACCAACAGATCAATTACCGCTACTACATGGGCGGCACGGCCGCCAATGGTTATCAGGCCACCACGGCTCCGAGCTCACCGGGAATCGTGAGCGGTGTCACGCCGAACATTTATTTCGATACGGCCTCCAATTCCTTCAAGACCGACACGCTTAACGTCGCCTACGCGCTCAAGAGCAATTCCAAGCTCCTCCGCAAGCTCGATACGGAGGCGGCCGTCGTTCAGGGTTATCTTTGGGATGACCGCATCGTGCCAATGTTCGGTATCCGCAAGGACAAGAACGACGATTCCAACGCGTCGTCGGCAACCACTGGCAGCGGGTTGGTACAGCCTGCGGGCGCTTATGGCACCGCTGCTGAATTCTCCAAGACCACCCGTACTTACGGCGTGGTGGTTCACGCCCTCAAGTGGCTGAGCTTCCACTATAATCGCTCGGAAAACTTCACGCCCAATGCGGGTGGTGTCGACCTTCTCCTCCATCCGACGGGTAGCCCAACTGGCTTGACCAAGGAATATGGCTTTTCGATCAACGCGCTGGACGACAGACTTAACGTAAAGTTCAACTGGTATAACCTCACCGCTGCCGGCGCCGGCGCGGACAATCTGACGTTCCCCCTCGCGCAATGGACTATTCCTTACATGGAACTCACGTTCATGCCCGACCTCGTTCGCCAGGCGAATCTGAACGGTGCCAACATCACCTACAAGCCGCTCATCGCGCCGGGTCTGATCACCGGTGATCCCCGTCTGCAAAACGCCTACACCTCGGACAACGTGTCCAAGGGCCTTGAGCTCGAGATGACCTACAACGTCACCAAAAACTGGCGCGTCATGGGTAACATTTCGAAACAGGACGCCAAGCAGAGCAACATCGCCTCTCCGCTCACGGCTTTCATCGAAAACCGTCTGGCTTATTGGAAGAGCATTCCTGCCATCTGGACCGGCCCTTACGTCGGACAAAATGTCGGCTGGGGCGTTGGCCGCACCGGCGAACAGCAATGGAACAACGACAACAATCCGTACTATCTCCTCTATAAATCGGTCGACGGAAGGCCCTCGCAGCAGCTCGCCAAATGGCATGCCAGCGCTTTGACCAACTACGCTTTCTCTGACGGCACGCTGAAAGGATTCAGCGTTGGTGGCGGCGTGCGTTACATCGCAAAGTCGATCATTGGAAATCCGCAGATTCTTGATGCTTCGGGCACGCCAATCGCTCTCGATCTTGACCATCCTTACTACGGCAATGCCCGCATCGCGGTCGATGCTTGGGTGGGTTACAAGATGAAAGTCTACGGGAACAAATACGATCTGAGTTTCCAACTCAATGCCCGCGATCTGGATCAGGGCGGAGGATTCCAGCCGATTGCGGCGAATCCTGACGGAACGCACTCCACGTATCGAATCGTTCAACCGCGAACGTTCTACCTGACCACGACTTTAGGGTTCTAAAGAAATCGACGCGGTAATATGTTCCGCGCCTGTTGGTCCAAGGCCCTTCCGGTTTCCATCGGAAGGGCTTTGTCCTGTCCAGCTCCGGATGCTTCGACCTGTTTCGCGAATGCGATCATGGCTTTGAAGCCCGCTTCAGCTTAACGGAATTTCATCACCGGGAATCTTGCGAATCCCAAAACGCGTCCTAAAAATTGTCCGGACGACTATGACTCAAACCTTCCACTTCCGCTGGATCGCCATCGGCGGCGCCTGTCTTTTGGGCGCGTGGACCACGCGCGGAATTGCCGCGGGGGCGGGGAGTGATCGTCCTGAATTACCGTCGATTTCTCATTACGCAAATCTGCCTCAGGATTTCGAGCGGGCGCTGCACGATGTGGCGGACAAAATTGGCGACCCGGCAAAAAACCCGGACGCCGTACGGAAACTCGCGTTGCTTTATCACGCCAACCGCTTGTTCGCGGAGGCGAAGGCCTGTTACCGGGTGATCGCCGCGACCCCGCCGGGTTTGACTGCGCGCGACTACTACTACCTCGCGGACATCGCCCAAAATGAAAATGACCTGGCGACTGCTCAGACGGAACTCCAGGCCGTCGTGCGGCTGGATCCCGCTTACATTCCCGCCAGACTTTCTCTCGCGGAAACGTCCTTTAAATCCGGCGAGCCCGACGAAGCCGCGAAGGAATATTCCGCCGTGCTCGCGATCGAGGCGAATCAGCCTCAGGCCGCGCTCGGCATGGCGAGGATCGAACTGCAGCGCGGCGATGACGAAGCCGCCGTCGCGCTCCTCGAGGAGTTGACGGCTGGTCATCCCGAGTCGGCCTCGGCTGCGGCGTTGTTTGCGCAGGTATTGGAGCGCCGTGGCGAAACCGATCGGGCCATCGCGATGGCGCAGGGCAGCCGGCAAAAACCCGAACTTCCGCCCGCCGATCCGTGGAAAAACGCCCTGCTCGTCGATTGCTACGACGTGCAGCGCCTCTCGCTGACCTTCGAGGAATATTTCAAGACCGGCAAAATGGCGGAAGCCACGCCGCTGCTCGACCGCCTCGCCGTGTTGGATCCCAAGGGACCGATCACGATGATGTTCGCCGGCTTTTCCCACGCGAAGGCGCTTCAGCATGTCGCTGCGGTCCGCGAATATTACGCCGCGTTGGGCAGCGGCGGTGATCCGGA
>JAYVMJ010000088.1:0-4184 GCA_043759025.1 Verrucomicrobiota bacterium
CTTCGCGAGACATTTTCAGTCCGGTTTGTTTGGCTCGGCGATAAATATTCCTGACCCACCATCCAGATCTACTGGTGATTTTGGTCCGCGCGGTTTATCCGGTTGATCAAAAAACGATTTCGTTCTGTTTGAAGCCCGCGACCGTCGGCTCATCCACAACCATCCCATGTTTTACCTGATCGTAGTCTCCCTGCTCTGGGCATTTTCCTTCGGTCTCATCAAACATTACCTGGCCGGCGTCGACAGTGCCTTTGTGACGACGATCCGATTGGGACTGTCTTTGATCGTGTTTCTGCCTTTTCTCCGGCTGCGCGGAGTCAGTGTCCGCATCGGACTGACGCTGGCCGCGATCGGTGCGGTGCAATTCGGCGTCATGTACCTCGCGTACATCGAAAGCTTCCGCTACCTGCACGCGTACGAGGCCGCGTTGTTCACGATCACCACGCCGATCTTCGTCACGCTTCTCGTCGACTGTTTTGAACGCACATTGCGCCCGCGCGCACTGATCGCGGCGTTGCTGGCGGTCGTCGGCACGGGCATTATCGTGGTGAAATCGACCGACCTGAAACTGACGCTCGCCGGACTCGGTCTCGTCCAACTTTCCAACGTCGCCTTCGCTTTTGGCCAGGTGTTTTATCGTCGCCTGCGAAAACAAAACACGGCGTTGAAGGACCGCGAGATATTCGCGCTGCTTTACGCCGGGGCGGTGGTCGTCGCGGTGGCCGCGTTGGTTGGCCGCGGTGTTTCGTTCAACCTTACTACGCCCCAACTCTGGACACTCCTCTACCTCGGCGTCGTTGCATCGGGTCTTGGCTTTTTCCTCTGGAACAAAGGCGCCGTGCAGGTGAAAGGCGGAACCCTCGCCGTGATGAATAATTTGAAGGTTCCGCTCGCCGTCGCCTGCGCCCTGCTTTTTTTCGGGGAGTCCGCCGACCTTCCACGTCTCATCGCGAGCCTGCTGGTCCTGGGTGCAGCGGTGTGGCTGGCGGAGAAGAATTGAAGAACGGCCCACAGCTATTCGCTAATCCATCTCTTCTTCCAACGTTGCAGAATTTGCATTCGATTTGATTGGCGCACCGCCCGGGTTCACGAGATTGGCGGTGACAAAAATCAGCAAATTTCGCTTTTGAGAACTCTCGCCCTGACTGCGAAACAAACGTCCGATTAAGGGTAGGCTGCCGAGAACGGGAACCTTGTCGTTCACCTTTTTCACTTCCTCCCGCGTAAGTCCACCCATGACCAGGGTCGCGCCGTCCCAGATCGTCACCTTGGTGGTCATCTCGCGCACGCCGAAAATCGGTTGATAAAAACCGGGCGGAACAGTCACGGTCGTGCCGCCGGAAATCGCGATGCTCGGGCCGCCGTATTCCACGAAGCCCTCGAATTCGGTCACCTTTGGATTCAAGTCGAGACTGATGCTGCGGTTGTCCTCCTCCACGGTTGGCAACACCTTCAACTCCACCCCGACGTTGCGCGTGGCAAACTCCTGTGGTGTTCCGGACGTGATCGAAACGCCGGCCGAACCACCGCCCGAATTGCTGCCGGTGCCGACCTGGCTCTGAATTTGTCCGTACGACTGCGGATAACGCAATTCCTGCGCGACCGTGATGGTCGCCTGATTTCCCGAGAGCACGGTCAATTTCGGCGCACTGAGCAGTTCCGTGCCGCTTTTCTGCGCGAGCGCGCGGATCACCGCGTTCACGTCAAATTCGCCAATGGTTCCCGCGAGGCTGGCAATCGGCCCGGTTCCCGTGCCCAGCATCACGCCACCGGGCAGCGTGGGCGCAATCGCCGGCAAATTCAATCCGCCCGCCGGCTGTCCGCCGCCGCTGATCGAAATTTGCTGGGTGGTCGTCGCGTTTCTAAAAGCGTCGCCCAACGTCCGCGTGATGCCGCCACCGGTCGTATAAACCGATTGCGATGAGCTGCCGGCACGCGCGGCCTGCGTCGCGACATTCCATTGCACGCCGAGTTCATCGAGCGCGCCCTGTTGGACCTCCATAAATTTCGCCTCGATCTGGACCTGTCGCAGATCCTTGTAGTGATTCAGAATGTTTCGCACGCGCTGCAGATTGCGCGGCGTGTGCGTCACGATCAGTTGTGAACCGTCAAACGCCAGCGAGGCACCGGGCACACCCTCGAAATCGACGCCGGCCAGTTGCAGAAAATTCCGGATCGCTTGTCCATCGCCAGCCTGCGCCCCCGAAGAATTGGCGGAATTTCCTCCGGTCAACGGATCATTGGGAAAGCGCGTTCCGGCGATCGGATTTTTCCCCGTCAGTCGCAGGACCGTCGACCTCGCGATTGGAAAGAAATTGGTTTCGAGCGCCGAGTGTTCGCCGCCGGGAAGAACGACGACCGCATCGGCTTCAATTTCGTAGTGATAACCAATCGAGGCCGTGACGTAGTCGAGCAATCGCTTGAGCGAGGTATTCCGCAGCATGACAGTCACAGACGGCGTCGCACCCTTCGGGTCCAACAGCACGATATTGACGCCCTTGGGGTCCGTTTCGCCGCGATCATATTCTTCGGACAGCGCGCCCAGTGTCGCGATCACCTTGCCGATTTCCATGCCACTGAAGTTCACCGTTGGGAGCACAATCTGATTCAGCTTTTTCGCGACCGGGGACGTGGTCGCCATGCGCTCTCGCTCAGTAACGGTGCCCGCCACTGTGACTTTCGGTCGTTCCCATGCGGCGCGCACCGCATCAATCATCCTGGCGCTGGCGTCTGCACGCGGCTGATCGCGGGCTTCATCGATGATCGCGTTCGTCGACTGATCCGCACTGGCAGCGGTGACGTAGTCCGCAGCGCGGAGTAATTGAAGTGAAGTCAGTGCTAACAGAAGAAGAGCGCGGGCTAAATAATTCATAAGGCGGAGGGTCATTTATCGTTGTCGACTATTCCGGTGGCCGGCCGGAAAGAAGATTTTGTGGGACTTTCTGAAATGCTAGCGGGCTGCGGTGGTTTCGCCTCGACGAGACGAAGCGGCTTCGTCGCAGGCGGAAGACCTGGCGGTTCGCGTGTAATGATTATCTCCGCGGGATCGCATTGAATATGTGAAACCCGGTAAGCGCACCCACCGTTTGAAAACAGATCTCGTTCCCTCACCTCGCGCGTTGCGCCCGGAGAGTCAGACAGATGTACGGTCGCAACGAGCGCCTCGTCGAATTTCCGGGCGACACTGTCGAGTACGGTGATAGTGCCGGATCGCTCGTCCTGCAGTTCCGCCACGGCGACAATTTCGAAACCAGGACGATGGTCATGTTCCACCGTTGTTCGCTTTTCAATCGCGAAGTGCTGCAACACCAATCCGACCTCCTTCAACCGTTCGCCTGCCCGCACCAAGAGCACGGCCGGGTTATGGGGACGGGTGAAAATCGCGGTGTATGAACCCGGCGCGCCAGCGTAGCCACTCAACTGCACACGAAAAAGCTCCCGCCGGACGCCGACCAATTGAAAGGCGAATTCGCGATCGTCTCCCCGCAACGCTCCCGCCGGCGTGACCGAAAAGCGCGCGGCTTGGCGGTCATAAAACACCACCGGTGGAGTAAAGACCTCGTAGATCCATTCTTTCCCGGCTGATTGCGCTGGGGGTGTTGCCCACGGTTCCTCGGGTTTGACTGCCACCGAAAGCAGAGCCGGTCGATCGTCTGCCTTGGCCAGATGCAACGTCACGGGGACCAATTTTATTCGTCGCACGTCAGCACGCAGTGACCACGAAATACCAAGGCTCACCGCCAGAGCCATCGCGGCAACTCCCACCGCGATGCGTTCATACTGCGTTGCTAAAAATTTATTCATCGCGCCGTTTCCTCCGTTTCCCGCAGTGATTCCAGCAATTCGATCGTCACCCGGAATCGCGACAGCGAATTCGTCACGACCGGGATCGGGGCCGAAGATGCTCCCGAGGCTATGGGCGTCCTTGGCAAATCCGCGAGTGGTTCAACCTCCACACTTCGAACGAAAAACGGGGTCTCCGAAGCTGCGAGAGCGTTTACAAAATCGCGCAGGGCCCGGGTCACTCCGGAAAATTCCACCTTGAACGCACTCGTTTCAATTTTCCCCGGCACGCGCAACGAAATCGATTGAACGGGATCGAAAAAATCCGCCGCTTCTTCGTGGCGCGTCTCCGGTTGGGCGCGGATGTTCTTCTGAAGCCGACCGTCGTCCTTATTCCTGCG
>JAYVMJ010000089.1:0-4920 GCA_043759025.1 Verrucomicrobiota bacterium
GCGAGGGAGTTCATGATCCTTTGGTTCTTGGCTCAAGTCCGAGTGGCCCGCCAATTTTATTGCTGGAAGTATGCGGTCGGACACTGGCAGCGGCGGCGCCGGTGGGCTGCTTGCCCCCGCGACGGGCATCGCGGGTTAATTCAGCGATTGCGTTGCGCGCTGAGTAGGATGGCAGGCCGGCGATATTTTGCGGCGCTCTCAAAGGCTGGCACGATTGAATGTCTTGGCAATTGTTCCGGCGCTGATTAACGTTGATCCTGAGCGGTCAACCTTTAGCAAAAAATCTCTTATGGAAACTCACTTCCCGGACATGGAAACTTCCCAAAGCCGCCTCGCGCGCGAACGTTTACTCGAAGACCTGCGAACCCTGGCGCGCGATGCGGAAAGCCTGCTTCGCGCCACGGCTGACGACGTCAGTGAAAAAGCCAGGGAAGCCCGCTCTCGCGTGAGCGCGGCGCTCGAACAGGCGAAGACTACGTACGAGGAATTGCAGGCGGAAGGCCTCGAAAAGGCGCGGTTGGCCGCGAAGAAAGCCGACGACACGATTCGTGCCCATCCGTACGAATCCATCGGTATCGCATTTGGCGTCGGTATTCTGCTTGGTGCGTTGTTACGTCGCAGATAACACCGCGTCGTGGACGATCCTGATCAAAGTAGTGGCGGCTTGATCGACTCTGTGCGCCGGGTGACGAACTCGGTGCTGGGATTGGTGCACACGCGTTTTTCCCTGATCGCGGTCGAACTTCAGGAGGAAAAGATTCGCGTGATCAATCACATCATCTGGTTGAGCGTTGCCATGGCGTTGGGCGTGGCCGGTCTGCTGGTCGCAATCGCCACTCTCGCAATTTTTCTGTGGGAGCGCGCCGGTTATGCCGGGCTGATCGGCCTTTCGATCGTGGCCCTTGGCCTGGCGGCTTTGGCGTTGTGGTTGTTGCGCCGGCATATTCTGAACGGGCCCCAGCCGTTCGCCACGTCGGTGGCCGAGATCAGAAAGGATTTTGAAACTCTCCGTCCCCGCCAATGAACCCGCTCGAGGAAAGAAAACGTATGTTGGTTTTGCAGGGTGAATTGCAGCGGCAATCCATCGCGCTCGAACAGTTGATGCTCCAGCGCCGCCTCGATCAGGCGCGCGAAGGGTTGCAATCCCACCGCTGGTGGGTGGTGGCCGCCACGGTCGCAGTCGGTTGGTTCACCACGCGAAAAGCGGGCGGGTTGCTGCGCTGGATACCATTGGTGACCGGCGCGTGGCGCATGGCGCGGAATTTGAAGAAGCGCTGACTAAGCCCGCCGCGTTGTCGCCAGCGAGCGATCGGAGATCACTCGCTGTAATTTTTCCGTTGCGTGAAATAAAGCGGGAAACTCGTCGTCGAAACGAGGTCATCCGCTCAGATCAGGCGACGCAGGGCGTCGGCTCCCGCATCTGTCACCAGCGCGTAGGCGAAGTCTCCATCTTTCCACGCGGTGGAACTTATCCGGCCTTTGGTGGTGAAGAGCGCTTTTGCGTCTCCTGACCCACGCGAGAAGTCTTTCACGTTGGTCGCGTAAAGATGGTACCAGTTGCCCTCGCGCTTGAAGCAGATTTCAAAAACCTCGTGGCCGGCGAAGTTCAGCGTCCGGCAGCCGAGGCGCCGAAGCTCATCGGCGTCGACCTTGACATTGCCGGGCAAGGGCAGGGACGTGTTGGTAAACCGGGCCGCGAGTTCCGCGACTTCCGGACGGTGGTTGGCGTGCTCGGCGGAATTCACCGCGAGGTCTTGCAGCGCATAGCTGGCAAACGCCTGCGTGGAAGAGCCGGAAGCGCGAAAGCGAAGGGTCAGCGTTAAAATAACCGCGATCGACGCGGCAACTGCGAGCCACGCCGGTTTTTTCCACCACGCGGGTTGCCGCTGGCTGGCGCGGCTGCCGGCGAGAATGGCATCGCGAAGGCCGGGCGGCGGTTGGATTTCGCGGAGCTTGGCGGCCATGGCGCGATCAAACGTGGCTTCACTTTCGAGCCACGCGCGGAGGGTCGGGTGCTTTTCCGTTTCGGCGAGTGCTTCGGCAAAGACCGGATCCTTGGCGTCGGCAACGCCGGGACGCCGGGCGCGGAGGAGAAATTTGGCCTCGTGGTGGTTCATGGTCGGACCCCCTGTTGGGGAAATTCGATGATGCGGCCGCCCTTGGCTTTTTGCGCGAGCAGGCTGCGCAACTGGGCCTTGCCGCGCGAGAGGCGTGACATCACCGTGCCGATCGGGATGGAAAGAATTTCGGCGATTTCGAGATAGGAGAGATCTTGCAAATAAAAAAGAGTGAGGGGCTCGCGGAAGGCTTCGTCCACTTCCTGCAGAGCGTTCATGACCAGCGGGGCGTCCATTTTTGCCACCAAGTCGGTTTCCACATCGGGAATTTCCTGTTCCGCCGGCCCAAGATCCTCAATCGCCACCATCCGGCTTCCGCGGCGGCGACTGCGGAGAAATTCGCGATAGAGCGTGGTAAACAGCCAGCTTTTGACCTTGGAATCGTCGCGCAAACTGCCGCCTTTCGTGGCCCAGACAAAGAACGTCTGCTGCGTGAGGTCCCCGGCATCCGATGAGTTCTTCGTCAGGCTCAACGCAAAGCGATAAAGCGCAGCGTAGTAAGTCTCCACCAGTTGAGGAAAGGCCTCTGCTTGCATTGGAAGTGGGAGACTATCTCGGATGGTTTATTCCGTAAATCCTGAAATAAATTTGAGTCACCGGACAGTTTGAATGCGATCAGAGCGCGCTTCTTTCTTCGGCGGGTCCGACCGTTCTTGGTGAGAGATTATGGGCGGTGTTGACGAGACCAACCAGCGAGAAGGCCTGTGGGACGTTGCCCAACTGGCGTTTGGCCACCGGGTCGTATTCCTCCGCCAGCAGTCCAAGATCGTTCCGGGCCTTGAGCAGGCGTTCGAACAAGTTTTTTGCATCCGCCGTTCGTCCCATCAAGTGAAGACAATCGGCCAACCAGAAGGAGCAGGGAAGAAAAGTTCCTTCGCCCGGCGGCAAGCCGTCGACGTGGCCCGATTCCTTGGTGCGATAACGCATCACCATACCATCAACGGTCAGGTCGCGTTCGATTTTTTCGACGGTCGCTATCATTCGGGGATCGGTCGCCGGCAGAAAACCGACGAGCGGCATCATGAGCAAACTCGCGTCGAGTTCAGCTGTGCCATAGTATTGCGTGAAAGTGCCTTGGGTGGCGCAGAATCCCTGCCGGCAAATGTCCTCGTGGATTTCGGCGCGAACCTTCCTCCAACTCTCGATGTCGCCTTCAAGGTCGAAATTTTCCACCGCCTTGACGGCACGATCCAACGCGACCCACGCCATTACTTTCGAGTGCGTGAAATGACGGCGCGGCCCGCGAATTTCCCAGATGCCTTCGTCGGGGTCGCGCCAGCGTTCGATCACAAACTTCACGATGTGCCGCTGCAAATGCCAGATGTCCTCGTCGGTCGCGATGCCATTGGCGCGGGCCAGATGCATGGCGTCCATGACTTCGCCATACACGTCGAGTTGAAATTGAGAAGACGCGGCGTTGCCGATTCGCACCGGCCGCGAATTTTCGTAACCCGGCAAATGATCGAGTTCGAATTCCGCGAGGGTCCGTTCCCCGGCCACACCGTACATGATTTGCAGCCGCGATGGATCGCCGGCCGCGGCACGAAGCAACCATTCGCTCCACGCCGTTGCCTCCTCGTTGTAGCCGGCGGTCATGAACGAGTAGAGCGTGAACGTCGCATCGCGCAGCCAGCAGAAACGATAATCCCAGTTGCGGACGCCACCGATGTGTTCCGGCAGCGAGGTCGTCGCCGCGGCGACGATGCCGCCCGTCGGCGCATACGTCAGCGCTTTCAAAATGAGCAGCGAACGCAGCACTGCTTCCCGCCACGGTCCGCGGTAGGTGCAGCGTGCGGCCCATTTTTCCCAGTAACTCATGGTGGAGGCGAGCGTGGCGTCGAGGTCCACCGCCACGGGTGGTTCTTCGTGCGAGGGATACCACGTGAGCGCGAATTTCCGGCGTTCCCCTGCTTTGACGGAAAACCGGGCAACGGTGGAAAGATTTTCACCGCGTAGTGGCACCTCGCTGCGCAAGACGAGCGCATTTGGTCCGGCCACGGCGAGCAGACTGCCATCCGCCTGATGCCGCACCCACGGAATGGTCCGGCCGTAGTCGAAGCGAATGGTCAGACTAAACTGCATTGAGACTTCTCCGTTCACGCCCTCGACGAGGCGAACGACGTCACGCGTTGGACCGTCCACAGGCATAAAATCAATCAGGCGAACCGTGCCGGTCTCCGTCGTGAATTCGGTTTCGAGAATCAGCGTGTTGCCGCGGTACTGGCGGCGCGTGGACGTGACTTTTCCGGCGGGGCAGATTTTCCAGTGCCCGTGGTCGTCGTTGCCCAACAAGGCGGCGAAACACGCGTCCGAGCCAAAGCGTGGCACGCACAACCAGTCGAGCGAACCGTTGATGCCGACCAGTCCCACCGTGTGCATGTCGCCGATTATTCCGTAGTCTTCAATTTTCATTCCCTGTGGGTCCGATACCTCGAAGCTTGCTTCGGCTGGGTTGGGAAGTGGCCCGGGCCTCTGGCCCGTGGGCCCGGGCGAACACGGGCGGGACGCCCGTGCCGCGGAGGAGAGCATAACTGATCAGCGGCATGGTTGGCTTGGTTTCAATGCCCCGGGGCAAGCCCCGGGGTTGTTTACGGGGTCGGGTCGGTTGGCGCGATTTTCTCCAGAACGGCGAAAGGCAATTCAGCGAAAAGGGCGCGTATGAGCAGAGGTTGCCCGGGGACAAAAATGCGGCCGGTGAAAACGTCGCGCCAGCGGGAGGACTCGTCCGGCAAAATTATCCGGGTGTCATCCCAAACCGGGCCGACGGGCGGCGAACCGAGCTTGGCGGTGAGGCGTGGTGCAA
>JAYVMJ010000090.1:0-2962 GCA_043759025.1 Verrucomicrobiota bacterium
CGCTACAACAGCGAACTCGCCAATAATCTGGGGAATCTCGTCAACCGCACGTTGAATATGACCACGCGTTTCGCAGCCGGCATACTGCCTGCGGCCGAAGTCGCGGAAGAGTTGGAAACCAGCTTGCAGGCGCTTTGGAACAAGACGCGCGATGAATTTATTCCGTTGTGCGAAGGTTTTCAATTCCACCTCGCGCTCGAGCGGGCGATGGTTTTTCTGACGGAAACCAACGCCTACATCGAGAAACGGGCGCCCTGGAAACTCGGTAAATCCACCGAGGCGAAGGATCAAGCGTTGCTGCGCGCGTCGCTCGCCACGATGGCCGAAGCGCTTCGGTTGGCCGTCGCGCTCATTCAAATGGTGACGCCCACCGCCTCGGCAAAAATCAATGAAGTCATTGGCTATACGCCGGGTGCGATTTGGCGCGACGAACTGGTATGGGGAACGAAATTGAACGGAGCGAAAGTGGCGCCGTCGCTCGTGCTTTTTCCGCGTCCGGCTCCAATCGAAAAACCTCCGGCCAAGTCGTGAAGATTCTCCCGGTCAATCCGACCGAGAACGTCACGCCGGAATCGCTCGCGGCGTTCTTGACCCAGTGTGCTTCGATCGCGGCCGGGGCGCACAAGCCGCAATTGGTCAGCATCAGCGTGCCGGTGGCGGATCTTGATCCGCTGGCGGTGCTCGAGTCGATTTTCGAACCGGACGAACTGCATTTTTATACGGAACGTCCCTCACAAGGTTATGCCGTAGCCGGCGCGGAAGCGGTATTGGAATTCACGGCGTCGGGAAGCGATCGGTTTCTGGCGGCCCGGAATTACATTGAGGAAATCCTCGCGGACACGATTGCGGTCGGCCCGCTCGAGATGCCATTTGCGGGACCGCATTTCTTTTTTGCCACCGCTTTTGATCCGCACCCGGCCGAAGGATCGGCCTTTCCGTCGTTGCGTATTTTTGTGCCGCGCTGGCAGGTGGCGCGCATGGGGGATCATACGGTCGCGGTTGCGAACTTGCTCATCACCGCCGGTGCGCCCGTTGCGCTGATCGCGGCAAAAGTCTGGAAGGCTCACGTCAAGTTTCACGCTTTCGATTATGCCCGCGCGAGACAGAACAGCCGGCCGCCGGCTCCGCGACAGAGCGAAGATCTCGGCGGCGATTACCGCGAAAGTGTGGTGCAGGCCCTGCGGGAAATTGAGCGCGGCGATTATCGGAAGATCGTGCTTTCGCGGGCGAAACGGCTGACCACGACCGAAGAATTTCATCCGCTCGGCGTCCTCAATCACCTGCGGCAGCATTTTCCCAGTTGTTATTCGTTCTCGATCGCGAACGGTTGCGGGCAAAGTTTTATCGGGGCGAGTCCGGAACGGTTGGTGCGGGTGGCGGCCGGGCGGATGCACACGGAAGCGCTCGCTGGTTCTGCAGCGCGCGGCGAATCCGCCAGCGAGGATGCGGCGTTATCCCGGACGTTGCTGCAAAGTGAAAAGGATTTGCGAGAGCATCGCTTGGTCGTGGAGTCGATTCTCCGGCGAATCGCCGATCTCGGGCTCACGGTGGAACACGCTGCCCAGCCACGTGTCCTCGGTCTCGCCAACGTGCAGCACTTGTATCTTCCTCTCAGCGCCTCCTTGCCCGGGGGCGTGCATATTTTGGATCTGGTCGCGCGCCTTCACCCGACTCCCGCGGTGGGCGGCACTCCGCGGGAACCGGCGTTGGCGGCGATCAAGCGGTTGGAATCGGTGGACCGCGGGCTTTACGCGGGACCGCAAGGGTGGGTGGATCATCGCGGCGAAGGGGAATTTTTCGTGGGCATTCGCTCGGCGCTGATCGATGGGAATACGGCCACGGTTCACGCCGGCGCTGGCATTGTGGATGGCTCGGACGCGGAAAAAGAATTGGCCGAGACCGAATTGAAATTGAATGCGCTGACCGGTGCGTTAACCCGGGCGTAAGGTGATGAAGCGGTCAACAGTCCTCGATTTTCGCAACACCAACAGCCTGTGGGGCAGCGTGCTGGCGGAAACGTTATTTCGGCTCGGGCTGAGGCAGGCGATCATTTCACCGGGTTCGCGTTCGACTGCTTTGACGATGGCCTTCGCGAGGCACGAAGGAATCGAATCGATCCCGGTGTTGGATGAGCGCTCCGCGGCGTTTTTTGCGCTGGGGTTGGCCCGGCGCGGATCGCGTCCGGTGGTGCTGGTATGCACGAGTGGCACGGCCGGCGCGAATTATTTGCCGGCGATCATCGAGGCGCAGGTCAGTGGAGTGCCGTTGCTCGTGATCACGGCGGATCGACCGCCGGAGCTGCGCGAGTGCCGTTCCGGCCAGACTATCGATCAGCAAAAGATTTTTGGCGGCCACGTGAATTTCTATCACGAACTCGCCGTCCCGTCGGCGGATCTGCCGCTGCTGCGTTATCTGCGACAGACGCTCATGCACGCGTGGGAACGTACGCAATGGCCGGACGCCGGACCGGTTCACCTCAACGCGCCGTTTCGCGATCCATTGCCACCAATTGAAGACGGCACGGCGAAAAAAGTTAAAGCGCTGCTGTCAGAGGATGATTTTTTTGCGGCTGTGGTTCCCCCGGCGCGGACGGCGATTCAGGTTGAACTTGCAGGGTTTCCGTCGGCGAAAAAAGGCATCATCGTGGCGGGTGCTGGAGCAGAGGGAAGTTCCCCCGTCGAAATCGCGGCTATTGCTTCCCTCGCGAAGGAACTGGGCTGGCCCGTGCTGGCGGACGGACTTTCCGGTTTGCGCGGTACGGCCGGACAATTCCCGGCGCTCATCACACATTACGACGCGCTGTTGCGCAGCGAAAAGGCCCGTAATCGGCTCAAGGCGGAAGTTGTATTATGTGTCGGCGGGTGGCCGACGAGCAAGTCGCTGCGGACGGCACTCGAAAAGTGGGCGCCGAAAGTGTGGGTGGTTTCGCAGCGGGTGCAAAATCTGGACGCACTCCATCTGT
>JAYVMJ010000091.1:0-5155 GCA_043759025.1 Verrucomicrobiota bacterium
TGGCTGAAGTGTTTCGAGGGATGGAATGTGTTACGGGTAAAATCGCCTTTCATGATGGGTCTCCTTGGATGTGGGTTTTAAATAGTGGTGAGGTGTGGCTCAAGTAACGTGGATGATGCCGACGTCCGTTCCGGCCGGGGTGAAGTCGTCCAGACGCGCGGAGAGATTTGCCTCGCGCTGCGGCTGGAACAGGTCGTGGAAGACCCCGATTTCGGAGTCGTCGTCGGCTCCGTTTTTGATTTCGTCGGCGCAGGTGTCGGTGAGCTGGCAATACGCCGGCAGCCCAAAGCGAGTGGTGTTGAATTGGGGTCGGACCCGCAGGCGCTCGAATTTCTTCGCGGCGTTCACGGTGGCGTCGCTCGGTGCGGGATTGCCGTTGGCCACCGCGTCGGCGCGCAGTTGGTCTTCGATCGCCTGCGCGGCGAGGTCCGGCTGGCAGTGATACCGGCGCGGCGTGCGACATCCGTACGGCACGTGGCAAAATCTCATGCAGCCGATTTGCCGGCGTGCGACGTTCAGGCAGTGGTTGAAAATTGAATTCTCCGCGAGACAGACGGAATGAACGTCAACAATCCCGAACACCGTGCATCGGCGGATCGTCAGAATGGCGTGCGCTTCGTCGTAACCCGGTGCGCCCAACGCTTCGCGCTCCGGTGAGATCGCATCGAGAATACTGTCACTGATGTTGACGGGAATCGGGTCGAGTTTGACCTCGTCTTCGTGAATCTGAATCGGGCCAAGGATGCTGTGTTCGATGTGAACGTTGGCGCGCAGGTGAAAAAGTTCGAGGCTTGGTTGGGCGTCGTAAGCGGGTGCACAGTCGCAATCCAAACCCCAGCCCGGCACGAGCGTGCAGTGGCGAATAATCAGGTGCGCGCCGCAGATCGGATCGCGTGGGTCCTCCGGTGTGTCGCGGTTGGGTCCGTAGATTTGCACGCCGCGACCGGTCACCAGCAGCCCGTCCATCGTAAAACGGCTGTCGCGACAGAGGACGACGGTGAGCGCGTCGGGTTGATCGGTCTGCCAGTCGAGCAACCGAATGATGGGACGGACCCCGTTGGCGGCCCGCAGTTGCAGCGTCTGGCCGGCGTTCACCCGAATCGAGAGCGGTTCAACGTAAACGCCGCTATCCGTGATTTCGACGACGGCGTCCCATGGATTGTCCTTAAGCCAACGGTTCAACGCTTCGCCGATGCGAATATCCGGTTGATCAGGACCGACACGATACACGGTGGGAGCGACGGTTTGGGTGATCGTCTTGGTGGAATCGGTCGGATCGGGTGCCTCGATTTCCCTCGGCGACGGATCAAAAATCGGACGGGCATATTCGCCTCCGCCGAGGTCGGCGCTGAACGCATAGTGATAACTCACCCGGACGTTTTTCCGCGGCACCCGGTCGAAATCCACCGGGAACGCGAAACGGCCGAGCACAGGATCAACGGCGACGTATCCCGCCGGCGGGGTGTATTGCCAGTCGGTTAAATTGGAAGAAATTATTTTTTCCACCGGCACCGGTTGGGTGGCGTCCACGCCCGCCCAGCCTTCGACCCAGATCGCCAGACTTTTTCCGGCTCCGTAATAAAGCTCCGGATGTTTGGCGAAGGCTTCCCGCCGAATGGCGGCGGGAACATTAAGTTCGCGCGAAATGTCCGTTTCGTCCGACTCCGGTACTGGATTGATAAACAGCGGCGCATCCTGGGTAAGAATGCTGAACGTGTAGCCACTCGGACAGAGTTGGTCCACGCAATGCGCGCGGGTGCGCGTGACGGCATACGGTTTCAAGCGCCAGACAAACACACCGACGGAGGGAAGGTTGTAACGTCCCACGGTGCGCTGGGAATCGATGCGACGCACGTCGACACTGTGGGCGTAGGGATCGAACGCGCCGCCGATCAAGTCCAGTTTGCCGACGTGCCTCACGTCCACCGTTTGCGCGCGTTCAGGATGCGGATGGTTGATATTCTGGTTCCAACCGAGTCGCTTGAAAAATTCCACCGCATGCGCGGGCCATCCGGCGATGTCGTTGGCGAGTAGTTCCAACAGCGCCAGCGTGCCTTTGCGCCGCCGATACGCGATGGTGTTGGCCACTTCGCGCCGGGGAATCAGGACGCGGTTGAGCGCGCGTCCTTCGCTGGTTGCCACGTCTCCGGTTTGTCCGGCGTCGGAAACCGGATGGTAGCCGATCAAATCCGCGATGTACGGCACGACCCAGTCGTCGGCGGTTTCGATAAACCAGTTTCGGTAAAGCTGACTGATATCATCCTCAACGACGTTTACCTGCTCCGCGATGACGCGGAGCAAAGCCTGCAATGCGTACTTCTGATCCGCGTCGCGCATGCGGTGCACCGCGGGCAACAACTGGTAGAGCCGGTCAATCCGCAGATCGTTGGAGAGTGTATTCATGGGCGGAATATTACTTGAGTTGATTTAAAACAATCGTGTCCGGCACGGTGTCGGTGAACAGGGCGAGCTGCGCCGGGCGCAGGCCTTGGTTTTCGAAGTCTGCGACATTGACTTCCACGCGTGACGTCGGAACCGAAGCGAATACCTGCCTCTTTGGGGTATTGGAATTTTGAGCCTGCGCACCGGAAACGATTTGCTGAACGGCAGCGGAAATCTCGTCCAACGTGAGAAGTTCGCGGGTGCCGTCGGAGGCCGCTTGTTTTTCGGGAACGCCGCCAAACGCGTCCACGTCCACGTACTCGACGCCGTCGACAGCTTGGATCGTGGCGATAACTTCCGACAATAACACCGCCTGACCGAGCGCGCGTTTTTGAAAGCCGAAGCGATCCAGGAGCGTCGCTCGCACTGCGGTCACGACCGTTTCCCATTGATAATCCGGCGCCAGACGGATCTTCGCGCTCAGGACGAGGGTCACCAGTTCGCGCAACGCAATCTGAACCGGCAGATCCGAGTCGCCAAACTGGCGCAAGGCGGTGCGCAGGTTTTGAAACAGATCCGAGGATTCATCAATCGGCGCATCGTCTGCCCCGACGATCGTGAGGGCGACAAGTTGCCGCCGGCCGTCGCTGAGCTTCCGGGCCGCCGCTTTTCCGATGCCGGCAAACGTCCGTGAAAAATCCGCGTAATCCTGTACTGAAACCAGCCGATCGAGCGACATCACCGCGAGCGGCGCATTCTCCCTTGCTTGATCGCGATTTTCCCGATCGGCACCGCCGGACGCGGGCAGGGGATTGAGTACGCTTTTGACTCCGAGCGGCCGCGTTTGCAGCAGACTGATTTGTCCGGCCTGCACATTTCCGGGCTGGCCGATGCCATTGCGATAAATGGCTTTCACGTTCGTTTGTCCGGTGGGCAAACGCGCTCCTTCCGCCCCGTTGCCAAACGTCACGGTCGTCTTGTCGTCGTCGCCCGTTTTCGTGACGAAGATACGATCCTTCGGTCCATGGCCGGCGAGCGTGCCGGCCTCGTGCCATTGCACGTCGTTGACGAAAATTTCCAACGTGCTGTCCACGCCGGACGGATTCGGCGCCGACACAAAGGTGAGCGGCGGTTGCTTGAGGGTAAATTGTTGGAACGCCTGGCTGCCGTCGCCGTTGCCGAGCGCTTCGTTGCGCGTTTCGCCATGCGTGGCTTTCACGACGTTGGCGTAAATGGTGACCGTTTCGCGCTTGTAGGAGTTAGCGGTGGGAGTCGCGAGGAGCAGCGTCGTGCGCGTTTTATCGCCCGGCAGCGTTGCGTCGAAATCCTGGCGCAGACCGGAGATCATGAGCAATTCGCTGGCCCTGACTCCCGCGACGCCGGGAATGTCGGCAGTTGAGCGTTCGCCGGAGAGGATGATCCAGCGGCCGGAGGTGAGTTCCTTGTGGAGCGCGTCGAGCTCGATGCCCTTTCCGTTCGCGAGATCGTCGACGGTCAGCGCGACGTCGTCCGTCACTGGCGCGTCGACTAAAGTCAGCGCTTCGCTTTGAGCGTGTACGAGAACGGAACGCAGAACGCTCGAATCGCCCGCGTAGGTATCATCTCTCCAACCGTCCGCGAGCGTTAGCCGCGTGGTTTTTCCGCTGATCCCATAGGCATCGCGCTGTAAAGTTTGCACCGAACTGACCGGTCTCACCACGCGTGGACCCTCGCCCAGTTGGATCAATGCATAGCCCGTCGCGTCGATGCCGTCGTAGGCGGAATCGAGAAATAGATCCGTGCTGTTGTCGGCGGAATCCAGCGGCCAATTCTGCCAATCCTTCGGTTGGTTTGGGGTGGTCCCGGTATAGGTGACCATCTTAGGCACGGCCGATCCGAAGAGTGGCGCCGCAACTCGGAACGCGAAAACGCCCGTCAGACCCGGTGGCGTCTTGTTCACGTTGGCGCTCGCCCACGCGGTATAAAACGAACTGCGTAATTGCGGCGCGAAATTGACGAGGAGTTGTGAAATCGAATCCGCCCCGGGTTTGAACGCAGTGCCCAACTGACGATTGAGTTGAAGGCGTCCGGCCGGTTGGACTTTGGCGGGACGCAGCAGCGAGCTTACAAATTGCGATGGATCGGTGTACATGGGGCCGGCTGCCGGCGGCACTGGTTGGCTGATGATGCTGCCCAAGGCGGTCGCGAACGCGACGTACTCGGTTTCCACGTCTGTATCGACGGTGCCGTCCGTTACTTGACGAATTTTAGCCGCCCACTGGTTGGGTGACAGCGGCAACTCGAGATACGTTTGGGTTAATATTTCCGAAGCCTTGTTTGCCAACCAACGCGTTGGCGAGCTGCTGGCGGCGGTCACCATGACCGATAGTTTGGCGACGAAAGCGACGAGCACGGGAACGGCGGCGATGATTTTTGCTGCGACGGCGCGGAACTGGATGTGCGTTCGCTTGGAGTCGAATTGCGCCTCGACAGTGGAAACCGTGCGCGCCACGGAGGGATCGCCATTGTCGCCGAAAACAAACAGCAGCGTGTCGCCGGCTTTGAGATTTGTGCTGGTGCCGGCGACGTAAATGCCGTCGAGGGACAGCACGTTCGCGAGTGTGATGGCTTGCGGACGCGTGAGTCGGACCCGCAAGTTGTTCCATTCCGCATGAGCCAAAAAATTCTCGCTGGTCTCGAAGGATTGCGGAAGTTCGCCGGGATTCGGAATGCTCTGCGAACGTGCGCCGGCGGAAATCGTCACCGGCGCGGTCTGGTTACCGTCGAGCAGATA
>JAYVMJ010000092.1:0-2039 GCA_043759025.1 Verrucomicrobiota bacterium
ACCACACCGGCTAGCCGCATGGTCGAAAGCGAACCGTGTCGGTGCGGGTGACGCAGAGTTCAATTGAACAGCCGCGATGCTGCCGGCGAATTTCTGTCCAAAAATTTGCCACGGATTTGCCAGCGGCACCTATTTAGATTGAATTCGTTAACACTAATTTTATCTTGTTGTTTGTTCTAAGTCACTCGTAACAACACAAAAGCACGCTCCATGAAGCTTTTCAGTTGTTGGGCCTGAGAGGTTCGAATCCCTCCCTCTCCGCCATTGCGCCAGCAATGGCGGAGAGGCGAAGCCGGTGCCAAGCGCGCAGCGACGTGGGAATTGCCAAAAATCGGGCCACAGTAGATTTGAATCTGCCCCTCATCAGAGAAGGGATTCGACCCGGATAACCGACTTCCGGAGATGGATTTCTTTACCTCGCTCCCCTCAGGCGCACCCGCGATTAATTTTTTACCCGTTGATTGAATCAAAGTTTTCAACCGCGTCCCTTCACGGGAATGCCGGCGTACTTGGCGAGCTCTCGATGGATTTTGGTGACACGTTCGACCTGACCCTTCGCCGGGAAACGTTCATAAAATCCTTCGTTTTTAAACTCCCGCACCTGTTCGGTCCACGGCGCGAGTTTGGTCGTCCACGCATCCACGCGACCTTCCATTAGATCCGGCGAGTTCGCAGCCAGGTCCGCACATACGCGGATCATCGCCTTGAGCGTGACGGGCTTGGTGGCCATGTAATCAGCATTGCCCCACGCTTCGCCCCAGACCTTGGCGGCGGCTTTGAAGAAATCGCGCAGCGTTTCATAATAAACGGCGGCATGCCGCTTGTCCGTGCCGTCGACTTCGATTTTCTTCCAATCGCGCTTCACCCAGCGATAAACCTCGTTGAATAACTCCGCCTGAAGAATCCATTTCTCCTGCTTGCTCCGGCCGCCCAAGCGGTTGATGCGGTAACGGAGCGGACTGTCGTCGGAACTGTAAAGCATCTCGGAAACATGCGCCGCAAATCGCCGGTCGGGATCGGCCCAGGAAACACGTTCGTACAAATCGACCAAATGGCTCTTATTGATGCGCGTAGGAGTGGAATTGATGATCACGAACATTTCCGTGGCGAAGTCCTCGCTGCCACCGTCGAAGATCACACAAGGAACGTTGATCGTATGCGCCTCGTCCGGGTGCGTGCGCGAGTAAAATTCGAGCGCCGCCAGCCGGTGCTGTCCGTCGATAATGAAAAAGTTTTCGCCCGGCTCCTGCAATTTGCCCACGCCGCTGCCATCCGACCAAGGCTCGAATTTAAGTTTCTGCGGGGTGAAGAGCAGCACCGTTCCCGGGATCGGCGGTTGGGAGACGGCTGTCTCGTAGAAATTCCGGATCGCCTTCACCTTTGAGCGCGACATCTCGCGTTGAAACGCTTTGTCGCTCCGCTCGATCTTTGCGATGAAGGTCGCCACATCGTCGTCCTCCGGGATCGTTTCCGGTACAATGCCGCCACCCTCCTCGGCGTAAAAACGGCTCATGAAACGAACCTTTCCAAGCAATTTTTCAGACGGATAAGAGGCAAAATAGAAGAGAGCATCCTTCTGCCGAATCTGGGTGGCGATCATGGTCATGATGGGAATTTAGTTGGCGAACTGACACCGGAACAGCCGTTCGTGTGCCAGCCATTGTGCAGCGCTTTAATTTTTTGCGCAAGTTACGTTCAGGCGAATCGTGGCCCTAGCCCCCGAAAAATGTTCCTTGGGGTGTCCAACTGCACCCCTGCACTCTCTGACCCAGCAAGCGTCGCAATGCCAGAGCCGCCTTGGGCGCGAAGTTTTCGGCGTGATTGTTGACGCTCACGTGAAACGTCCTTTGCGTGCCGTGCGAGTCTCTCAATCCGTCCGACAATCTCCTCCAACTCCTTTTCAGCGTAGTCGTGCTGGTGTTTTTCAGCGGCGGTTTTGGCCTTCAGGTAGTTGGGATTGCGACCGTGCAGCCGCAGGTACGCCAGATGAGAATTGGTTACTTCGTCGACCGCCGGACAAAGCGTCGGTGAATCCAGCC
>JAYVMJ010000093.1:0-3880 GCA_043759025.1 Verrucomicrobiota bacterium
CTTCGCGACCCACGCATTATATTCCGCGCGGGGCATGAATTTCAACGAGGCCGAGTTGATGCAATAGCGCAGACCCGTCGGAGCCGGACCGTCGTCGAACACGTGACCCAAGTGGGCACCGTCGACATTGCTGTGAACTTCCACTCGCGTCATGCCGAAACTGGAATCGGTGGTTTCGCCGACAAACGCCTTTTCGATCGGCTTCGTAAAGCTCGGCCAACCGGTGCCTGATTCGAATTTATCCCGGCTGTCGAACAGCGGCGTGTTACTGCACGCGGAGAAATAAACGCCGTCTGCATGATTATTCCAATATTCGTTCCGGAAAGGCATCTCAGTGCCTTGCTGGCGGGCGACGCGGTATTGTTCGGGCGTCAGCAAAGCCTGCCATTCCGCATTGGTGTGTTTTACGGCGGTTTTGCTCATATCGATGACCACCCGGGAGGGGAGACCACAGGCGGATTTTTCATCACCCGGAGCACAATACGGTTCGGTTTCCTTGGCGTCTTTGGTTTTCATGCGAGGATCCATGGGATTAAGGCTGCCTGCGGCGAACATCGTCGCGGCCACAGGTAAAGTGAGGAGAAACAACGGCCACTTTTTCATGGGAAATATATGGTTAAAAATTACGTCTTCGCAACCTGAGCGGATGCGTCCGACTCGCTATAAGAGTCCCCGATACCGGCTTTATTCCACGCGAACCTTGGCCGAGCCGTCGTGAAATTCATTGACGAGCGGTTGCCCGGCCTTGAGCCCTCGGGCGCGCTCGACCGGTTGCCCCGATGCGTCGCGCACGATGGCATAACCGCGTTTGAGCACGGACTTTGGGCTCGCGGATTCCAGCCGTTTCCAAAGCGCGAGCAAATGATGCGATTCCTGCTGAACGCGTTTTTCCGGTGAAGCTCCCGCCAATCGCGACGCGACCACCGCCAGCGAACCGCGTCTCGTCTGCACTGTCGCGCGCAGGGTCGCCGCGAGCCGGTTGGCGAGATCGTCGAGGCGCAATTGATTTTGTTCAATCGCCGCCACCGGGCTGAGCAGTCGCAACCGACTGCGCGCATGATCGAGCTTCTCGCGAGCCCGCTCGATCGCATCGTCGACCGTGGTCACCAGCAATTTCGCTGCGTCGTTAGCGCGACCGGTCCAAGCCACGTAATTACTTGAGATCAGTTCCGCCGCGCCACTGGGCGTTTCAGCACGCGCATCGGCTACGAAATCGCTCAAGGTGTAGTCAATCTCGTGACCTACGGCCGAAATCACCGGCACGCCGCACGCCGCCACCGCGCGCACCAGCGGTTCTTCGTTAAAGGCCCAGAGGTCCTCGATACTCCCGCCGCCGCGACCGATCACGAGCAGCTCGAAGATGTCCTGACTCTCCGCCACCCGCAACATCTCGATCATTTCAGCCGCCGCGCCGATTCCCTGCACCTTCGCCGGCAACACCACGAGGCGACCATTCCAACCCCGACGCTGGAGAATGCTGATGAAATCCCGCACCGCCGCGCCGGTCGGCGAGGTGATAAACCCAATCACGGCGGGCAAGGGTGGAATCGGCCTTTTGCGCGCCGCGTCGAAAAGGCCTTCCGCCGCGAGTCGTTGTTTCAACTGCTCCAACTCTTGTTGCAACCGACCCGCGCCATGGTCCACGAGAGCGCGCACCACCAGTTGATAGTGACCGCGGGTTTCATAAACGCTCACGGCCCCGTAGGCCACCACTTGCGCGCCATCGCGCAGTTCAACTTTCTGCCGCGCCGCGTCGCCCCGGAACAATACGCACGATAATTGTGCACCCGCGTCCTTAAGGGAAAAATAAAAGTGTCCACTCGCCTGGGCGCGCAGGTTGGAAATCTCACCCCGCACCCAGCCCGGACGGATTCCCTCCTCGAGCAGCTCCTTCACCTCGCGGGTGAATTCCGTGACGCTCCGGATACGGCCCGCGTCATCAAGCAAAAATTCACTTTCCTTTTTTGCCATATTTAACCCTCACAAAATGCATGACGACCGCCACCGCCGCGAGGGCCGTCAGCCCGAACAATGCCACCTTGCCTCTGCCGTGAATAATGGCGTCACCGAAAATAATAAATCCGCAGGCGTAGAGCATATTGACCACCCACGAAATCCAGAGGTAGGTGAAAAAGCGGATTTCCGCCAGGCCCAACAACACATTTTGCACCACAAACGGCGGCCCCGGCGTAATGCGGACGAGCAACGTAATTTGAAGCTGGTCGGCGGCCGCCACGACCGGAATTTTGTATTTAGTGCGGCCGATGATCTGTTCCAACCACGGCCGCAGGCCATAGCGCGCGAGCCAATAGCTAATCGCCAAGTCGAAAACGATGGCCGCACCTGAAGCGGCAATCACGCCGCCCACCCCCATCTGCGCGGAGAATGCAGAGGCGGCCGCGAGATAGAAAAGACTGATCGGAAATCCCACCGCCGGAAGGATGGCCATCGCCGCAAAGAAAGGCAGCGGACCCGCCGAGCGTAGCACCGCGATCGCTTCATCAATGGAAAGCCGGACATTAAAATCATGGATTTTTAACCACCAAAAACCCCCGGCACCCATCGCGATTATCACCACGATCGTTCCGATCATTTTCCACGGGGACAGGGCTTTCTCCATAAGCCCGCCAAGATGCGCGGACGCCCTCGCACCCGTCAAGGACGGACAAGAACGGTCCGCCAGCACGTTAAGCTCTTGCGCCTGCGCCTATAAAAACGCGATGATTTGCCGGCGATATTCCGCCACCATTTGTGTGACCACGCCTAATCCCACGCAAACGACCCCTTGGACAACTCGTTTGATGGCGCTTGCCGCGCTAGGCGGTTTGGCAGTGACCGTCGCGTATCCCTCGGCCACCCGTCAATTCACGTGGCCTTGGGTTCTCCTGCTCTTTTTAGTTTGGATTGTTCCGCTGGGCGCAAGCGTGTCGGTATTTGCAAAAAGCCCAATCTGGCGTCGGCCAAATTCATTGTTGACCATCGGCCTTTTTCTTCTGGTTACGGCAACTTTGATTGCTGCTACGGCCAGCCCGTTCGCCCGCCTCAGCATCTTGAGAATCTGGCCAACTCTGAGCGGCGGCGCGTTATTGTTCTGGTTGCATGACTGGCTGAACCAATCGGCGGAGTCGGGTGAGTACCGGAGCAAGTTGCTTGCCCGAGGGATCGCGGCAACGGGCGCAATCGTCGCGACGGTCAGCCTCATCGGGTGGCGGTGGGAAGGCATCGGACAATCCGGCATCGTCCGCAATGACGTGCCCTTTGGCCATTCCACTTACACCGCCGGTGCCTTGGTGCTGCTGCTACCGTGGCTGGTTCACGAAAGTTTAAAATCCACCCGTATCCGGCGGACCGGTTGGCTCACGGCTTCATTGGTCGCTTTCGCCGCGCTTTTGGCGACGAGCAGTCGCGGCGGGGTTTTGGCCTTCGGCGCGATCGGCGCCATCGGAGCCGGCCTGGTCGGAATTCGTGCGCCATGGTCGCGACGCAATAAGCTCATCGTGATCGGATTTACGGTCGTAAGCCTGTCCTTCGCCGTAGCCGCCAATCCGCGTCTCCGCGAAATGGTTCGCATCGGCGGCTGGGGCCACAGTTCGCAGGAAAGCAACGCTCAGCGAAACGCCATGATCGAAGCCGGCTGGCGAATGGGGCTCGACCGACCATTGACCGGATGGGGCCCGGGAACTGTTCCCTTGGTCTATCCGCAGGAGAGCTGGCGGCTCCACGGCGGCGTGGATAACGTCCTGCAACTTCACAACACGCCCGCTCAACTCTGGGCCGGACTCGGACTCGGCGGCGCGCTCGCCCTGATTTTATTGGTGACTGCCGTGACTCGCCGGCTTTTCCAGCTGACGCGACAATCGACTTTTCGGACGATCCACGC
>JAYVMJ010000094.1:0-2847 GCA_043759025.1 Verrucomicrobiota bacterium
GACTATCAGTTTTACCGCGAGGTCACCGCCGATTCCGATTTGAGTGACTGGTTAAAATAGTCGCTCTTTCTATTCTTGAGATAGTCCGACCCATTTCCCAGAAACGGCAGGTCGTCCTGCCTTCACTCTTCCCATGTTGGGCCCGGTGAAATCGATCGCGTAAACCAACCCGCTCAATGGAATGAAGTACTCCACCCATCCTTCCGTGAAGTGGAGTCCGACAGGGATGGAAGCCCGGAGTTGTCCGTCACAGCGGACTTCGTAACTCCCGGTGTAATGTCCGGGTGTATCGGGCAGAAATCGCGCGACCAGATAGACGGGTTGTTTAAGATCACTGTAAGCCGCCGCTAATTCCGCGCGGGTGGATGGACGGAAGCGGTCCTTTGCGTCGGCCGACAAGTGACGACGAAGCTCCGCTTTCGTCACGATCATCGTTTCCACTCGAATCCCGTCCGACAAATCATCCGCGCGGCAGATCATCGCAAAATTCGTGAACGAAACATAATTTTTTTCATAAGGATGCGCGAGGAATGCTAGTGGGGTAATGGAGCCGTCATAAAATCGCCTATCAGCGCCATTCCGACCACGCCAACGGCAATGAGGCAAATCGCGACCGGCAAGCGGCGCCGATAATAGATGTTATAGAGCGCACCCACCCAGAATCCTGAGAATATGATCGGTATAAGAGAGAGTTTTGTCTCGTGAGGTAATGCTCGCAATTCAACCGGCGCCGCCTCAGCCAAATAACTGAACGCCAACCGCAAAAGATAGTAGCAAAAAAAGCCCACAAAAAGGGCCAGGTAATAGCGGCTAAGATTCTTGCAGCAGGCGGCCGCAGTGGATGCAGCAAGGACAGCACAAGTTAGATTCAATCCAATCGTTCCCAAATTCGGCGTCCAAGAGCTCCCCAACCTAAGACCTTTCTCGACGAGAAGAAATAACAAAGGCACGACAACAAAAAGCGTCATTACCAAACCTAACTTGGCCGACAACAGGCGCCGCGACGACATTGGCCGGGTACGCAGAAAACCTTCCGAACCGAGCATATTGTCCTCTTGATAGATGGACGCGATCAAGCCCAACGGAAGTACGTAGTAAGCAATTAGGCAAACGAACAGAAATCCATGTGTCACCCACGTGCCCCAATTAGAATCAATGATGGAAAATTCCACCAAAATCCCGCTGGCCGCCCACCAGAAAATCACCAACCGGTTGTGCGAAAAATCTTTTTTGATGATGTGCCAGATAAGATTCATGAGATTTGCCTCTTGAATGAACGGTTGGGTTTGCGGGCGAGGGCGATGAATATTTCACGCAGGCTCAGCGGCTGGATCGCCACCGCCGCGAAGGGGAAATGCTTCTGACACAGACCCTCGCTTGTTTCGCGATTGTATGCTGAATCGATAAACGTGGTCCGCCCCGCACCGCTCTCCCAGTTTATCCACCCGGTTGGATAACTGTTGGCCAACCACATTTCCTCCTGGGCCACCTCGATTCGGCGAAAGCGCCCGAGCAGCGACTCGATCGTCTCGGCGAATTTCACCCGCCCGGAGTCGATTAACGCCACGCTGTCGGCCAGCCGCTCCACCTCCTCGATGTCGTGGGAAGAAATCAAAACCGTGGTCTCGCCTTGCTGCACGGATTCCAACAATCCCTGCGTGACATCGTCGCGCGCCACCGGATCAAGACCGCCGAATGGTTCATCGAGCACAAGTAATTTGGGGCGGTATGCCAGCGAAGAAAGCAGCGAGGCTTTCATCAGCGTTCCGCGAGAGAGTTCGTCCAGTCTGCGATCCAGTGGAAGGTCAAAGCGGCTCAGCAGTTTTGCCTCCAGCGCCCGGTCCCACGTAGGATAAAACGGGCGGCAATAATCGAGAAACTGCTGCACGGTCATCCACTTTGGCAATTGTTGGCTTTCCGAAACGTAACCGATCTGCGCGAACTCCCTCTCGCCCAAATTGACCGTGTCCACTCCAAAGACCCGTGCAAGGCCTGCACTGGGCTGAAGCAATTTCATCAGCACCTTGAGCGTGGTCGTCTTACCCGCACCGTTTGTCCCCACCAACGCGTAGATACTCCCTTCAGGCACGGAAAGTGTGATGTCGAACAGCACTTTGGTCCTCCATCCCGCCGAGGGATATCGGTCGGGCGACCAAAGATTGTACAACGAAGCCTTGGTCCAATAGGACTGCGTGAGATTCCGGGTTTCGATGATATTCATGGGGAAATTCTTTACGGCCGAGTTTTTTCCAGTGCGCGGTCAGACCGGCTTGCACTTCGTCGAGCGACAGGCCGAGTTTTTTGGCTTCAACCACCACGCGTTCGAGATCAGTGCCGAGCAGTTCGGCGCGCTGCTGCCGGTCGCCGGCTGCCTGTTCCGCCACCACGCTGCAGACCGCAGGCGTGGTGATTAAAACCCCCTCTCCCACCAGCGCCGCCACGATCTTGTGCGCGGTGTTCGGATTGATTTTCAACTCCTGGCTGATCAACCGCACCGAGGGAAACGGTTGCCCCGGCTTCATCTGCCCCGCCACCACCGCCTTCTTTACCGCGAAAACCACCTGCTCCGCGATGGGCAGCCCGGAAACAAGTTGGATGGAAAACGGAAGCACACCGTACCACTAGTAATAGTACAGATAGTACGGCAAGGAAATTCTGAAAGCTTCTTCGTCTTTGGAAATTCGCTCGCCCGGAATTCCGGTGGGTTGTAGCCGGGGGCGCTGACCCCGGTCTGAGAGCAAAATACGCAGACACCGGGGTCACCGCCCCCGGCTACAGTTTTAGTAAACAACCCCGGGGCAAGCCCCGAGGCATTGAAACCAAGCCAACCATGCCGCTGATCAGTTA
>JAYVMJ010000095.1:0-3758 GCA_043759025.1 Verrucomicrobiota bacterium
CGGCCAAACGTGGTGACAAAGGCGTCCGGGACGCCGGGGTTCGAAGGAGATGTGTTTTGCTTCATACCCAATCCGTCCACCAGAACTCCGGCGTTCTTCCACTTTGGTTGCGGCTCCGCCGCGCTAAGACTTTTTACGGCCAAAAATCAAATCATTGAAATCGGCTGCGACTTAATTTGAACCGCTCCAGTCGTCTGCGATCGACCGTCACCGACTCCTCACCGACCGGCCACCAGTCGAAGCATATCGAGAGGCATATTACCGAACTCGACGTAGAGATAGCGCCCGATGAGCGCGCCTGATCCCGCGAGCAACATGAGTCCGGCGAACAAGCGCACTGAAAAACTCAGGACAAACACGTTCATCTTGGGCACCGCGCGACCGAGCACGGAAAACGCCAGCGTCACGAGGAAATTCAAGGCGATAAACGGAGCCGCCATGCGCAGCCCCAACTCCAAAACATGGCCGGTGGCGGCAATAAAAAACTCGGGCGCAGCTGACTGAAAAAGCGGGTGGCCCGGGGCCGCGAGCGAGAAGCTGCGGGCAAAGGCGGTAATTGCCGTAAGGTGTCCACCCAGCGCGAAAAAAATCACTCCGGTAAAGACAGCCAGGAAGGCCGCCAGCGGTTCGTTGGCCGGTTCGGGCACGCCGAGTCCCGGGGACGCAACGAGCCCGATCTCCGAGGTGATGATACGCCCCGTCATTTCCACGGCGGTAAAAGTCAGCCGTCCGATAAATCCCATCGCCAATCCCATGATGACTTCCCCGGCGGCGGCGTAGACGAGTTCCCACGATCCCAACGGCAAATTTGCCGGCGGCACAATGCCCGCCACCAGCGTCGCAAGACACATGCTCAATCCCATCCGCACCGTCACCGGCAATGGCCGGCCAGCCAGAGTGGGCAGCAACATGACGATGCCGATGGATCTCAACAGCACCATCATCCAGGTGAGCAGATAGTCGAGACTCATGGAAAATAAAGCGAACCAATGCGACCAAGTCGAACCGACCTGCGGTTCGCCAACCATGAAAATCCAAACGCGATGAGTAAGCTCATCTGCAACAAAAGCGCTAGTGCGCCATCGTTCCCATGCGGGTGATAAATGAAATCGTAAATTCCGAGAGCGTCCGCAGCAACCACGGCGTCAAAAGCAACATCGCACCGGCAAGCGCGAGCAACTTCGGGGCAAAACTCAGCGTTGGCTCCTGCAAACTCGTCACTGACTGGATGAGGCTGGCGATAAGGCCGACGACAAGAGTGATCCCGAGGAATGGCGCGACCACGTAGAGCGAAAACATCACGGTGCTCTTGAAAATATCGACGGCGACTTCGGGATTCATGGGGGGGAATTTATCAAGCGGTAAAGCTTTGCACCAGCGAACGCACCACCAGGTGCCAGCCATCGACGAGAACAAAAAGCAACAGCTTGAAAGGCAATGCGACCGCCACGGGCGGCATCATCATCATGCCGAGCGCCATCAACACGGATGACACGAGAAAATCGATGACAAGGAATGGCAGGAAAAGCAAAAAGCCCATTTGAAATGAAGTCTGCAATTCGCTGACAATAAAAGCCGGCACCACCACTCGCATGGAAAGATCCTTCACGGCCGTCGGGCCGAAGCCGCCGAGTTCGAGGAAATATTCCAAGTCACGGGTCCGGGTTTGCTTCAGCATGAATTCCTTCAGGGGCACGGATGCTTTGTCCATCGCCTCAACGGAAGTCATTTTACCCGCGAGATAAGGTTGGATCGCCTCGGCATTCATCCGGTCGAAGACCGGGCCCATCAGAAAAAACGTCAGGAACAACGAGAGGCCCACGATGATCTGGTTGGAGGGCGCACTCGGCACACCGAGCGCGGTGCGCACAAAGCCGAGCACGATGACGATGCGGGTGAAGCTCGTCATCAGCAGGACAATCGACGGTGCCAGGGTGAGCAACGTCATGAGGATGACGATCTGCACGGCGACGCTCACGTCCCCCGTTCCCTGCTTGCCTTCGAGACCGATCGTCAGATGCAACGGCTCATTTTTCGCCGGGGCCGCCGCACCTGTAGAAGGAGCGGGAGTCGGAGCGGTCGGCATTCCGCCGGGCGTGACGGTTGCCGATGGCGGATTATTAACCTGAGCCAATCCGGTCGGGGCAAAAAGACCGAAAGCCAGAATCGCAAAAAGTGCGCCGAAAATAATACGAAGGCCCTTCATGGTAGTTTGGCCGGCGTGGTGGCATCCAGCGAAGTGAGCAATTCAATCTTTCCCGGACACACGCTGAGTAAAAATTTTTTATCTTCGTATGCCGCGACCACGAGATACTGGCGGTTGCCCAACGATTTCGTCTCGGCAATGGCGAGTTTGCGCGCGCTCATGGTTCCAGTCGGGACCGCGCGACCGCGCCAGAAAAGCCAGCCACCCGCGCCGGCGAGGAGCAACGCCACGATCAGCACACCGCTGCCATACGTTGAACTCTGCGCGGCGGATGTTTCTGTTTTATTGGCCGGACCGTGAGGATAGAGGACGGTGGCATCCTTCGCCTTCTCCTCGGCGGGGGCCGCAAAAGCCGGCAGCGCGAGACTGGCGAGCGCCCACGCCAGCAGACCAAGCCTGAGCGCGATGAAAAGTGAGGAACGGGTCATGCGGGGAAAATTAAGTGGAAAACTCCGGACCAACTCAGGCCGGCAGTTTCACGCTGCCAACGAGCTCGGTGATTTTGATGCCGAAATTATCTTCAACCACCACGACTTCACCATACGCGACGAGCTTCTCGTTCACATAGAGACCAACCGGATCGCTGGCATGCTGGTTCAGCTGCAGGATGGAGCCCGGCGACAGCTCAAGTACTTCGCGCATCGGCAACTGGCACGAGCCGAGTTGCACCGTGACCTTCACTCTGACGTCGAGTACGATATCAAGGGTTTTTTCGTCCATCTGATTTGATTGGGTTGCTTTCCTCTGGGGAAATTTTGCGTGTAAGCTTTACAGCCACACGGTCGGTATCGAGACCGACCGTGCCATTAAATTTGGGCGTGCCGTTGAGCAGCACTGCGGTTTCCTGCAATAAATTGGCGGGCATTTCCAGGACGTCGCCGACGCGGAGATTGGAAATTTCACGGAGGCTCAGTTCGAATGCCTGCCATTCCGCGCGGACCGGCACTGTGATGCCATCGTAGGATTTCTGCCAGGACGCATGTTTTTCCACTGTCGTCACCGTGGCATCCTTCTGCCGGCGGGCCTGCATTTTTTTCACCAGAGGCTCGATCGTATAATACGGCAACCCGATCTGGATCTGCTCAGAGCAATCGCCGAAATTAACTTCCAGGGTGAGCGCCAAAACAATCGCGTCTTTCGGCGAAGTTTGCAAAAAACGGCCGTTGGATTCGTGCCCGATGATCAAGCCGTGCAATTCCTGCTCCGTTTTCCACTGACCGCACCATTCCTCAAGGATGATCTGGATGATGTCCTCCAGCAGGGCGACCTCAATCTCGGTCAGATAACGTTCAGCTTTCACCGAATGGCCGCGTCCACCCAGAAGGCGGTCGGCGATGGTGAGTGCGAGACGCGGATTGATATCGAGGATGCCAACGCCCATCAGGGGCTCGACCTTGAACAAGCAAAGATGAGTCGGACTCGGTAGTCCCTCGGTAAACTTGGCGTAGGTCAACGTAGTCAACTTCGCCATCTTGAGACCGAGTTCCATGCGCAGAAACAACGAGAGACGCGCGCTCAGGTAGCGGATAAAATCCTCGTGCAAAATGCGGAG
>JAYVMJ010000096.1:0-6513 GCA_043759025.1 Verrucomicrobiota bacterium
GTCCCGCCCGTGTTCGCCCGGGCCCACGGGCCAGAGGCCCGTGCCACTTCCCAACCAAGCCGAAGCAAGCTTCGGGGTATCGGACCCAAAGGGAATGAAATCCCAGCCAGTACTTTGCGCTCTTGGTGTAAAGTGCGGCACAACCAGTCCCTTAACGGGTACTCTCCAACTGGAGAGCCGGATGCTGTAGTTACGCCAGTCCGCTTCGGAGGGAGGGGCAGGTCTTATCCCTGTCCCTACCCCTATTCGGAGAATACGCCGGGAATCTTACTTGGGCGGATCGATGCTGATGTGCAACTTTTCGAGCGTCACCCCCAGCTGCCGATCGTAGTCGGCGAGGGCCTTGTGGTAGTCGGACTGAGCCCGGGCTTCGCTCACCTCGGCCCCGGACAGGATTTCCTGTTGTTGGGCGACGAAGAACGAATCGATCTGCCCGGCGCGGTATCGCTTCTTTTCGGCATCGAGTGTCTCTTGCGCCAACTGGCGGGCGTGGCGGGTGGCCTCGATGCGTTTTTGCACAATTTCAATTTGGGTGGCCGCATTGCCCACCTGCACGACAATGCTTTGTTCGAGCTGCTCCTGCAGGGTTTCCGATTTTCTTTCCTGCAGGCGCGCGGAGCGATAGCGGCCTCGCTCGGCACTGAAGGTGATTGGAACCGATACAGCCACCCCCCAATTGTAGGCGTTATAGTCCTTGTTCTCGATTTGCTGGCGGGTGATGCCGAAATTTCCGCCCTGTCCGCTGTAGCCGTACGCGCCGGTGAGATCCACGCGCGGCAGGAGTTGGTTGCGCTGGTAGCGCCGGTTGATGGTGTCTCGTTTGAGTGCGAGCCGGGCTTGTTGATAATCCGGACGCTTCGTAAGAGCTTCGTGAAAATCAGCGGCTGCGTCCACGATGACGACTGGGGCCGGCGCCGGTGGTTCGATCGTCAAATGCTCGCTGAGCAAGTCCGGCGTTTTCGTGGCAGTGATCAGCTGCTTGAGGGAATTCTCGGCCTGGCGCACGGCCTGTTCCGCGAAGAGAATATTTTCCTCGCGGCTGGCGGCGCGGGAGTTGGCGAAAGTGACATCGTATTGCGACGCAAAGCCGATTTTGAAACGCTTTTGGTTTTCGTCGACCAGCTGAAGGGCGAGATCGCGGGAACGGATCGCACTCAGACGGTTGGCGTAGGCGAAGTTGAGGTCGTTGTAGGCGAAGATCACATTGGTCACCGTATCGATGACGGCTTGGCGGAATTCCCATTCACTCATTCCACGGTTGATTTGCGCGATGTGGATCGAAGCGAGGGTGGTGCCGATGCCGAAATTCCGCAGCAAGGGGAGCGTCCCCGAAACCCCGGCGAACGTGCTGTAATTGTCCGCGTAGTTGTTGAACGTGCCACGGGTGTTCGTCGAGGTGACGCCAAGCTGATAACTCATGCCAAAGGGGAGGACGCCGCCGAGATTCAATCCATAAGTGTCGGTATCGATGTTGATCGCCGAGGAAATCAGGCCGGTGTTGGGGTCCGTGTAACCCGGGCTGGCGTTGGCCTGATACTGGTAATTGCCGTTAATCGCCGGATCAAATTTGCCGAGCGCTTGCGTGACATTGGCGGCGGCGATGGAAGCGTCGAAACCGCTGACCTTGATGGAAAAATTCTTTGCCAGGGCGCGCTGGATGGCCTCGTTCAGGGAGATTTTTTCAGCGGCGGCTGGCAACGCCCCAGCCGCCGCGGGCTGCGCGCGGCCAAGCATTGCGGCGAATGAGAAAGCGAGCGGAACAAATAACCTCCGGAAAATAAGCATGAAGAATGAAGTTATCCGCCGTTTTGCAACCCGCGTGCCATGATTCAAATTAAAAATATCTCTCAATTGGACAACAGGTTAGGGGTTGGCTGAATTCGAATCTCTTGGAAAGCGATTCGTCTACGGGACAACCGAATCCCGAAACTGGGAACCGGATGAATCAGTTACTTGCTTCGGCTTTTACTGGTTTACGATCACTCCGTCTGCGAGACGGACGACGCGGGAACCGTACGTAGCGTTTTCCTCGGAGTGGGTTACCTGGACAATGGTGGTGCCTTCCTCGTTGAGCTTTTTAAAGAGCCTCATGATCTCGCGGCCTTGGTCGGAATGAAGATTTCCCGTCGGTTCATCGGCGAGGAGGAGCGAGGGTTTTGCGATCAGTGCGCGGGCTACGCCCACCAGTTGCTGCTGGCCGCCCGACAGCTGATTGGGATAGAGATCTTTTTTTCCGACAATGGCGAAGCGGTCGAGAACATCGCAGACGATACTTTCGCGTTCTTTTTTCGGCACGTCGCGATAGGAAAGGGGAATCTCAAGGTTTTCGTAAACCGTCAGGTCGTCGAGCAAGTGATAACTCTGAAAGACGAAACCGATATGTTTCTTTTGCAGCTCGAAGCGTTTCTTTTTGTCGAGTCGGTGAACGGCTTCGCCGCGCAGGGTATATTCCCCGCTCCAAGCGCTGTCGTGCAATCCGAGGACGTGGAGCAAGGTGGATTTGCCTGAGCCAGACGGCCCCATGATCGAGACAAACTCACCCTCTCTGATCGAGAGGTTGATGTTGCGCAGGGCGTAGAACACGCCGCCTTTGAGGGGATAGACTTTCTCGACGTGGGATAAATTGATCATGGAATCAGATTTCCTCTTTTGCATCCGGCATGCCAGCGCGAAAAATTACCGCGACGCTGATGAACAGCGGTTTGTTGCAGTGCGGTCCCAAGCCGGGTGCGAAGATGTCCGTTATCGAAAAAAATCCGTCCCGGATTCGGGACGGAATGTATTCAAAAGAACCTCCAAGGCGGGGTCGCCGTGACTCCAGGGAAATGTTCCTTGGAGCGTGGGCGACCTCGCCCGCGGTACTACTTTAACGCGCGGTTGATCGCACTGACGATCGCCTTCAGCGACGCCAGTTCGATGCTGGTGTCGGTGCCGGCGCCGAAAAACGTGCGTCCGCGACCATCCTTGATCTGGATATATGCGATCGCGCTGGTGTCCGCGCCGCGACCGAGCGAGTGCTCCGAATAACTGAGAAGTTCAAACGGTGGCACGCCAGCCGCGGCCAGCGCGTGGCTGAAGGCGTCGATCGGGCCGTTGCCTTCGCCGTCGATGTTGAGTGCCTGGCCTCGAAACCGGATCTTGGCCTGGCAATGCACCTTGTTGTCGCGCTCGGTATTTCGGCAGTGATCGAGGAACAACGGTTCGCCGGGGTCGAGGTATTCGCGGACAAACACCTCCTTGATTTCGTCCGATTGCAGCTCGGTGCCCTTGGTGTCCGCCACGTCGTTGATGATGCGGCCGATTTCGCGGTGCATTAATTTCGGGAGTTGATAACCGAACTCGCTTTCGAGGATGTACGCGACGCCGCCTTTGCCCGACTGGGAATTGATCCGGATGATCGCCTTGTAGCTGCGGCCGATATCGGCGGGGTCGATCGGAATGTAGAGCACGTCCCACGGCCGTCCCGGTTTTTGGTGGGGCATCGATTTCTTGATGGCGTCCTGGTGCGAACCGCTGAACGCGGTGAAGACGAGTTCGCCGGCGTACGGATGTCGCGGGTGAACCTCCAATCGGGTGCAACGCTCGTACATTTCGCGAATCTGGTTGATGTCGCTTAAGTCGAGGCCCGGATGAATTCCCTGCGTGTACAGATTCAGCGCCACGATGGCGATATCGACATTGCCCGTGCGTTCGCCGTTGCCGAAGAGCGTGCCCTCGACGCGGTCGGCGCCGGCGAGCAAAGCCAACTCGGTCGCGGCGACGCCGGTGCCGCGGTCGTTGTGGGTGTGCAGCGAAACGATCGTCGCGTTGCGTCGCGTGAGATGGCGGCACATCCATTCGATCTGGTCCGCGTGCACGTTCGGCGTGGAATATTCCACGGTCGTGGGCAGGTTGATGATGATCTGGTTGGCCGGGGTGGGCCGCCAGACGTCGCTGACCGCCTCGCAAATCTCGAGCGAGAATTCCAATTCGGTGCTCGTGAAACTTTCCGGCGAATACTCGAGGCGCAAGTCCGTGCCGGCGGCGACCAGCGATTGACCGTGCTGTTTGAGGAGGCGAACGGCGTTGGTAGCGATGGCAACGACATCGGCTTTGGACGCGCCGAAGACGTACTCGCGCTGTTTTGGCGACGTCGAATTGTAGAGATGGAAAATTACTTTCCTGGCACCGCGCAACGCCTCGAGCGAGCGGACGATCAATTCCTCGCGACACTGGCAGAGGATCTGGATCGTGACGTCATCGGGAATTAATTTCCCTTCGATTAACCGGCGGCAGAAATCGAATTCGATTTGGGAGGCGGACGGAAAACCAACTTCGATTTCCTTGAAGCCGATTTTAACGAGCAGTGCGAAGTACTCGAGTTTCTCCTCGATGTTCATGGGCTGCGGGAGCGCCTGGTTGCCGTCACGCAGGTCGACGCTGCACCACTGTGGGGCCCGCTCGATGGTGCGGTTGGGCCATTGACGATCAGGTAAATTTACCTGGAGAAACGGACGATATTTCGTAACAGGAGACGATTGCATGGCTGGAAACAAAAATGATAACGGAGAACTTTACCGATTTAACGCCGGGTAAAAACCGGCGGCACCACTCACGACCTTGACGCACAATCGACCGCTACGCGATCTTGGGGATCGTGCGTCTAAATAAGTCGTAGAGCCAAGGTGTTGTTTCGCATCTGCTGGCAGAATTAATTGGCGGGGATTCGCGGGAGTCAAGCCGGGCTTTGCACGAAAATGGAGGGTCCGCCGGTATCCTTTAACGCAGGTTGATAAACCCGGCGAGTGAGGTATTAGTAGGGAGGTCGGTTAACCCTTTCCCCTCATGAGTCTCGCCGCTGTCACCATCGCGCTTCGCAATCTCCTTCAGACGGCCATGCCGCCGAAAGTGGAAGTTACTACGCTGCCGCTGTTGCAGGCGGAAAAATTTGTTAAACTCGGTGCTCAGATCGCTCGCGTGAACCTGCTCTGTCACCAGGTGTCGCCGCTCGCGAACGTACGGAATATTTCGCTTACGCGCGTCGATTCGCCGGCGATTCACGGACCGAAAGTTCCCCCGCTGAATGCGCTGTACCTGGTGACGGTTTATGGAACGAACGTGCCTGAACAGGTGCAATCCACTGAAAGGCTTTTGGAAGCGGTGTTTCAGGCGATGGATCAGAAACCGATGTTAAGTGCTGCCGACCTTGGCGCCGCACTACCGGGTGCCGCTGACGAAGTCTCAGCGGCCACCGCTCGAATCGCGGCGCAAACCCTGACCTTTGCTGAAACCGAGGGTATTTTTTCGATCTTGAAATCGACCTATCATCCGACGCTTGCGTACCAGGTGACGGTCACGGCGGACTGACCGGAAGGGGCCAACGCCACCGGAATTTCCTTCGGCTTGAAAATGCTGTTGCCTTGGTGTTCTGGGTCAGGGAAAAACACTGGGCGAATTTACCACGCACCACGTTCAACCATCGGACCCTCCTACGCTTATGTTCAAACGCTTCCCAAAATGGATTGGTCTGATGATCGGCCTGCTACTCCTGCTTCTGATGGTCCGCGTCGCGGCGGCCGAGTCGGATCATCCGTTGGAGTACGAATCGCTGGATCTCACCGACGGGCGCAAACTGGTGCAAGTCGTGATCAAAAATTACGATCCTGCTTCCGACAAAGTGCTGCTCATGGCGCAACGAACCGCGATGAAACTGCCGCTCGATTTGTTCCCGGCGACCCTCCGTGACGGGATTAAGGAGGCTGCACCCAAAGCCGGCGGCTCGACCACGACCATCGCGGCGCTTCCGCCACCCCGCGAGAAACCGGCGGTTCCGGCGGTTTCCGCTTCGCCTGAAAAAGCGGCTGTCAACGTGGCCGCGCATAAAAAGGCGGCGCTGAGTCGCGCGCAAAATTATTATCGCTACGAATTTCCGGCAGGTTCCGGGGCGGTGCGGGTTACGGCGGCAAATTTTGAGTTGGATGACCCGGAGGAAGTCCCGGGCTGGGGCGGCCGCTATCGGGTTGAAGGGAAGGTGTTCCTGGAATTCTTCGATAGTAAGGGATTCAGTTACAGCCGCACGACTGATCGTTTTGAAATTCAGACGGAGCAAAAACCCGGCGGTTCGATCAAGGTGGTTGATTTTACCCGGAAATAAACATTCCCATCGCTGATCTCCGTCACGATTCGGCCCGCTGTAACGAGCCGACATTTTTGTTCCGCGCCATCGCCGAATTCGACCAAGCTAAAACATGACCATTCCATTTCTTGGCGGATGCATTTGTGGGGCGGTGCGCTACGAGTGCACGGCGGAAATAAACGAAATCCAAATGATGAAATGCCATTGCCGCGACTGCCAGCAGCTCTCGGGCGGGCCTTATACACCGGTGGTATATGTTCCGAAAAGAACGTTTCGGGTCACGCGTGGCACAATCAAACATTTCGAAACGCTCAGCGAAGCCCGAGGGCATCATATTCGCGGCTTTTGCGCGGAATGCGGCTCGCGATTGACGGGCGGGGAATATGCGGGGTCGGACG
>JAYVMJ010000097.1:0-3359 GCA_043759025.1 Verrucomicrobiota bacterium
GCAACCTCGCGCTGGGGTTTTTGGATGTTGCGGAAACAACAACTGCTGGCGGCCGAATTGAGAGTATACCCGAATTTATTTTCCGAGCGGAAACAACTGGCCGCGCTCTTTCTCAATCGTGGCGCATCGGGCGTGCAGTTGCGCCGCATGGTCGGACGCGGGCGCGAGTTTGAGCGTCTCCGCGAATACCAGCCCGGTGATAGTTTCGACGAGGTGCACTGGAAGGGCACGGCCAAGCGCGGCCGGCCGATTACTAAAGTTTTCCAGGTCGAGCGCACGCAGGAGATTTACGTCATCATCGACGCGTCGCGACTGAGCGGACGTCCGGCGACGCAGGATGGCAAAACGGTGACGACGTTGGAACGGCACATCACCGCGACGCTCGTGCTGCTGTTGGCGGCGAGCCAGCAAGGCGATCGATTTGGGTTGGTGACACACGACGCGCAGGTGCGGACCTTTCTCCGCGCGGGCAGCGGTGCGGCGCATTACGGAGCGTGTCGGGAGGCGATTCACGCCTTGGAACCCAGTGAAAATTCGCCCGATTTTGCCGAGATATTTTCGCTGTTGCGGACGCGACTGCGCCGGCGCTCGCTGCTGATTTTCCTCACTGATTTGGGCGACCCAGTGCTGGCGGACGATTTTGCGAAAAACGTGCGGGTGCTCTCGCGCCAGCATCTCGTGCTGGTCAACCAAGTGCGCACGCCCGGCGTCGAGCCGCTGTTCGCGCGCGAGGTGGCCGGCGATGACGAGATTCATGCGCGGCTGGCCGGACACTTTCAGTGGCGCGAGGCGCGCGACATCGCGAGCCGGTTGCAACCGCTTGGGGTGACCGCCGCGATGTTGACCAATGAGCGGTTTGCCGCCGATCTCGTTGGCCAATATATGCAAGTCAAACGGAGGCAGCTGCTGTGATCATCGACCTCGCAAAGTTTGCCGGAATTGAAGGAGTTCATTGGCGCCGGCTGGAAACGATTCTCGCCCGACGTCGCGAGGACCCGTGGGCGCCGCTGCCGCTCGAGGAAGCGCGCGAGTTGGATTACCTTTATCGCCGGACGGCGGCTGATTTGGCGCGCGTGGCGACCTTTTCCGCCGAGCCGGAAATGCGCCGGCGGTTGGAGCAACTGGTGGCGCGGGCGCACGCGGAGATCCACGGTGTGCGCGGAAGCAGTGCGGTACGGTTTAAGCCGTGGCAATGGTTGTCGGTGACGCTGCCCCGGACGTTCCGGCGGCATTCTCGCGCGGTGATTTTGGCGGTGGTGATCACGATGATCGGTGCCGTCTTTGGCGGTGTGGCCGTGGCGGTCGATCCGGAATCGAAACAGGCGATTTTGCCGGATTCCCATCTATTGCTCGACCCGAGGGAACGCGTCGCAAAAGAAGAGGCAGCGACGGACGACCGGTTGAAGGGCCAAAAGGCGGGGTTTGCCGGTTTCTTGATGACCCACAACACGCAGGTAACCGTGTTGGCGCTTGGTCTCGGAATGACGTGGGGAATCGGGACGATGGTTTTGGTTTTCTACAACGGCGTGATTCTCGGGGCGATCGCGGTCGATTACATCATGGCAGGAGAAACCACTTTTCTTTTCGGCTGGTTGTTGCCGCACGGAATCATCGAGATTCCCGCGATCCTCGTCGGGGCGCAGGCGGGATTTACGCTGGCGCGGGCGGTCGTGGGACGCGATGACGGACGCCGGCTCGGCGCGCGGCTGCGGGCGGTCGCGGATGATGTGGCGACGCTCGCGGGCGGCGCGGCGTTGATGCTCGTGTGGGCGGGAATCGTGGAATCCTACCTTTCGCAATACCACGAACCGGCGATCCCGTACTGGTTGAAAATTTCGTTCGGCGGCGTCGAGGGATGTTTACTCGTGTTATATTTTAGCTTTGCCGGCCGGACGTCGAAGCCGGGCAAGGAGGTGACCCGTGGTTGAAGAAACCGTCGATCGGCTGCGGGTTCGCACAGCGGAGGGCGTTGACTTTTCGTTTCCGCTCGCCAGTCCGGTCATGCGTCTGGCCGCATGGGTGATCGACAAGGCGGCCATCGCGGTGGTGTGGGCGGTGGTTTCGGCGCTCATCGCGCTGCTTGGTGTGCTCAGCGAAGATGTGGCGCGTGGAGTGATCGCGGTGGGATACTTTGTGCTTTCGACCGGATACGGCATTGCGCTCGAATGGATGTGGAATGGCCAGACCTTGGGGAAGCGGTTGATTCATTTGCGGGTCATGGATGAAAGCGGATTGCCACTGCAGTTTTCGCAGGTGGTGGTGCGTAATCTCCTGCGGGTCGTCGACGTGTTGCCGGTCGCGTATTTGGTGGGCGGCGTCACTGCGCTTTGCACCCGGAAAGCGCAGCGGTTGGGGGATGTCGCGGCGGCGACGATCGTGGTGCATGAGGCACCGCTCGCGGGCGTGGATCTGGGCCGGTTGGTGCTGGCGAAGTATAACTCATTGCGCGGGCAGCAACACCTGGCGGCCAGGCTGCGGGCCAACACCAGTCCGGCGCTGGCGCACGCGGCGTTTCAGGCGTTGTTACGCCGGGAACAATTTGAGGCGGAGGCGAGACTGGTGCTCTTCCGCGAATTGGCGGCGCATTTTCGCCGTGTTACGCCGATGCCGCCGGAAATCGACGAAGGCATTTCCGACGAACAGTTTGTGCGTAATGTGGTCGAGGTGGTTTTTGGCGCGAAGCCGTCGGTCCCGGCGCGGGTTTCCGATCGGGAGACGCCGGACCTTCCCGGGCTTCCGCCTCGCGAAACAACGATGGGGCGATAAATTTTAAAATTGCCGGTGACAGGCCTAATAAACCCGGCGATCATCCGTGGAAGGAGCAAGGTCTCGTGAATATCGAACCGGAACAACCCCATGTCGGAACCGATGCCAACTCCTTGGTGCAGGAAGCCGTGGCGCGCCATCAGGCGCCCCTTCTGCGCTATGCGACCCGCCTTTTTGGCGGGGACATCGAGCGCGCGCGCGACGTGGTGCAGGATACGTTTGTCCGCCTCATGGCCCAGCCTGCCGCCGCCGTGGAAAGCCACGTGGCGGAATGGCTCTTCACCGTCTGTCGCAACCGGGCGCACGATGTGCTGCGCAAGGAAGGGCGCATGAAACGTTTTGAGGAAGGACAAGCCGAGCGTTTGACTTCCGCTGACCCCCGTCCCGGTCGTGTGCTGGAACGCAACGAACAACACGAAGTGGTGCTGCGCCTGATCGACCACCTGCCGCATAACCAGCAGGAAGTCATCCGGCTGAAATTCCAAAATGGATTCAGCTACCAGGAAATCAGCCGCATCACGTCGCTGTCGGTGACAAATGTCGGTTTCATCCTGCACACCGCGATCAAGGCATTGCGACGTGCGATGGCCGCC
>JAYVMJ010000098.1:0-14172 GCA_043759025.1 Verrucomicrobiota bacterium
ACCACGTCCCGTTATTATTCCACAGGTGATGGTTTGGATTTCCTTCACTGATGCGAAGGGAGGCGAGGGTGAGGATGTTGGCTGGCATGATGCGTGAGCGGTTGGTTTTTAATTAATCGTTCGCGCATCAGGTTTTCCCAAAAAACGAAAGCCGCCTGAGGACATCAGGCGGCTTTCCGTTTTTTAGGAGGAGTTTTTTGTTAGAAGGCTTTACCCTTCTCACATCCGGGTGACGCGGGTCACTCGAAACCACCGTGATCACTCCTAGACCCGGTTGGCAGAACCGCCTGTTTCCAGCCGATCCTTTCCTGATGCGAGGCCAACGGTGCAAAATTGGGGGTGCTACGCCAGAAGATTTTTTGCTGTTACCCTCTCCGTTTTTAGCCGCCTCCTTAAATGGCTGGTTTTTGTCCGTTTATAGAGGGGGACGGCGGTAATTTATTTTCGGTCCCGCCCCTTATCGGCGGACGGAAGGGGTGATCAGGAGGGCCCGACGCTCTATCGTTTCATGCCCGGGATTTCTATCTTCATCGGGAAAAGTGGCTTGGGAATGCCGGGGTCGGTCACCTGAAGCGTCCCAATTTTACTGGGTGGTCGCGATTGTCGGAGGGGCTTCAGGACTTCAGTGAAATATTTTTTCCCATCGGCGGACATGTTGGTCGAAACTTTCGTCTTCTCCCCCACCAAAAGGACCTCTTCGCATCCGAAGCAGATCAGGGCTGCGGCCACCGTACTACCGTTTCGGTTCCAACGCAGCGCATAGTCGGCGTGAAAGCCGCCGCAAGCTTTCGGGAACGAGGGATCGTCACTGTTGGGGACGACAAACAGAATCTTCTCCAGAAATTGTCGGGTGATCTCATTTTTTTGATCAGTCGAGAGATCCAATAATTTTGGATAAAAAAGCTCACCGGCGATATTCTGAATATTCGGTTTGGCCGCTTCGACCGCGCGAATATCGCTTTCCCAATAGGGGTGGGGAAGCCCTTCGAGCACTTCGACGGAATCCGCGTTTTTAATCGCTTCGGAGAACCACTGAACGTCAGCGACTTGAGGCCCCGAGAATGGACTCTGGGCTCTGAGTGCCACGACAGAGATCATGACAGCGAGGATAACGGGTAGGCTGATTCTGCTCACGTTCCAAGTAATACAATTCGTTTTTCATTTGGCAGCAAAAAAGCCGGACAATTTTGTCCGGCTTTCGCGAGGGCGGGCGGGCTTTTCGGTTTAAGTGAGCTTGATACCCCTGTTTTTTGCCGCGCGCAGAAGCGCATCGGCCATGTCCGAGGGTGTCGCAGCGACCTCGATTCCACATTCCTTGAACACGGCGATTTTCGCGGCGGCGGTGTCTTCAACGCCCCCCACGATGGCACCGGCGTGTCCCATTCGTCGGCCGGCAGGGGCCGTGGCTCCGGCGATAAAGCCAGCCACCGGTTTCTTGCAGTTTTGCTTGATCCAGCGGGCCGCTTCGACCTCGGCATTGCCCCCGATTTCACCGATCAGGATGATACCGTGGGTATCGGGGTCTTCGTTAAAAAGCTTGATGACATCGAGGTGAGAAGTGCCGTTTACCGGGTCGCCGCCGATTCCGACAGAGGTGGATTGGCCGATGCCTTTCGTCGTGAGTTGAAAAACGGCTTCGTACGTAAGCGTGCCGGAGCGGGAAACGACGCCCACATGGCCCTTTTTGTGGATGTAACCGGGCGCAATGCCGATCCGGCACCCTCCGTTTGAATCCTTGCCGGTGCCGGGAGTTACGATTCCGGGGCAGTTCGGGCCGATGAGGCGCGTTTTGCTACCCTGCATCGTGCGTTTAACGCGGATCATGTCCTTGATTGGAATGCCTTCCGTAATGGCGACGGCGAGATCCAAGCCGGCGTCGACGCATTCGAGAATGGCGTCAGCGGCGAACGGTGGTGGAACGAAGATCACGGAAACGGTCGCGCCGGTGGCTTTGGCCGCTTCGGCGACGGAGTTGAAAATGGGAACCTTATGTCCGGCGTGTTCGAAAAATTGTCCGCCTTTGCCTGGCGTCACGCCAGCGGCGACGGCGGTGCCGTAATCGAGCGAGAGTTTCGCGTGGCGACCACCGAAGTCGCCGGTGATGCCCTGGACCATGATCTTGGTGGCGGGAGTAATGAGAATGGACATGGGGAATTTCCGCTGGTTGGAGGTTCAGGCGACGAGCTTGACGATTTTCTGTGCAGCATCGGCCATGGTGTCGCCGGAGACGAGCGCGAGACCAGAAGAGGCGAGGGTGGCTTTGCCGGCGACGACGTTATTGCCTTCCAGTCGGACGACCAGAGGCAGCTTGAGGCCGACTTCTTTGACCGCCTCGACAATGCCGGTGGCGATGACGTTGCAATCCATGATCCCGCCAAAAATATTCACGAATATTCCCTTCACGTGCGGGTCGCCGAGGATGATTTTGAAGGCTGCGACCACTTGGTCTTTCGATGCGCCACCGCCCACGTCGAGGAAATTCGCGGGGCTGCCGCCGTAGTGTTTGATGATGTCCATCGTGCTCATGGCGAGACCGGCGCCGTTGACGAGGCAGGCGATGCTGCCATCGAGCGCGATATAGCTGAGCGAAAATTTTGACGCTTCGATTTCCTTCGGGTCTTCTTCGTTGAGATCGCGAAGGGCCACGATTTCCGGATGACGATAAAGGGCATTGGAATCGAATGAGACCTTCGCGTCGAGGGCGAGTGCCTCGCCGGTCGGAGTCGTGATCAACGGATTCACCTCAATCATCGCCGCATCGGTTTCCCAGAATGCGGTGTAGAGATTGCGGATGAGTTTCGCAGCATTCTTTGTCTCGACGCCCGCGAAGCCGAGTTTGGAGGTGAGTTCACGAACTTGGAAATCAGCGAGACCGTACGCCGGATCTACGATCACCTTGAAGATTTTTTCCGGCGTGTTGTGCGCAACGGTTTCGATATCCATTCCGCCTTCGGTGGAAACGACTATCACCGGTTTTGAACTCGCGCGATCGAGCAGGATGGCGAGATAGTATTCCTTTTTGATGTCGCTCGCGACGGTGAAGTAGATCGTCTGGACCTTTCGTCCCGCGGGTCCGGTCTGAAGGGTGACGAGGGTATTTCCGAGCATCTTGCCCGCCATTTCCTTGGCGTCGGCCTTGGTCTTGCAGAACTTAACGCCGCCTTTGAAACCATCGGTGAACGTCCCCTTGCCACGTCCGCCCGCATGGATCTGTGACTTCACCATGGTCGGCCCTTCGGGGAGCTGGGAGAGGGCGTTAATAAATTCCTCGGGCGTGGTCGCGACCGCACCTTTGGGAACCGGAACGCCGAATTTTTCGAAAAGTGCCTTGGCCTGATACTCGTGGATATTCATGAGGAAAAATGATGAAGGGTGATTTTAGCCATAAACAGAAGGGGAAAGACATAAAAAACCACCGCGAGTGCCCCCGCAGTACTGCTAATTAGCCTTTGATTACTTTGAATTAGAAGAGGGGCGCACGACAGGATTGCGTTTGCGGTGTCGCGCGACAGCGTCGGGCGCATGCAATCGCACGAGGTGCTCAAGGAAGTACTGAAGAAAACCAGCGCAAAACAGATCTCGGCAGACATGGGCCTGTCGCTCTCGTTAATCTACAAATGGGCTGAACCGCCGACGGACGAGACTGGAAGCGGAGCGAACAATCCGCTCGATCGAATCGATCAGCTTTTGAAAATCACGAACGACGATCGAATCGCGCAGTGGGTGTGCGAGAGGGCTGGCGGTTTTTTCATCAACAACCCGAAGGCGAAGCCGCACCCCTATCAACTCATTCCATCGACGAACAGCATCGTCCAGGAATTTGCCGATATGCTGGGAGTGATCGCGATGGCGGCGGCGGACAATGCGATCACCAAGGAAGAGGCGAAAGCCATTCGTTGGCGCTGGGAGGATTTGAAGTCGGTGACCGAAGGATTTGTGCGGCAATGCGAGGAAGGAAATTTTGCTGCGGTCAGGCAGAAATCGTCCGCCTCGCAGCCACCTCTGGCTGGAGACTAAAAGCGATTTTCCGCGGGAGAAACGGGATTTCGTCGGCGTCGATTTTTCAGGGTGCCAGTGAGGTCTTGGGGGAACCTGTCTGCGTAAACGAGTGTTTACCGGTCGCTAATCGGCCGGGAGTGAGGCGAATGCATCAATTAGATTTATGACATCGATGAATTTCATCGATGGCAAACAACCTGCTTAATGGGGTGGTCAGTCCCCGTCGAATGGCGATGGATGATTTGATTAAAAACCTAACTCAGAAACCTACTCACTCATGACCAAGTATTCTTCCAGAATGACAGGTTGGGCTGCTTCCGCCCTCCTTGCCCTCGTTACGACCGCCTCGGCCGAAATTAAACTGAACGATAATTTCTCGGTTAGCGGTTATATCGAAGGTTCCTATCAATACACGGCGCCAAAGCCGGGTAATTCGACTGACCGGTTGAATATCGACTCGTCCCAGTTGCTCTTCACGACGAACTTCAAACCGGTTACCGGTGTCGTCAGTCTGTTCTACGTCCCGAATGCGGCGCAGGAGACGACTCTGCTCGATGCTTACGTGACCTATGACGCCGGTAACGGCGTCACTATTACGGGCGGCAAATTTCTGAGTTATCTTGGTTACGAATCTTTCTTCACCGTCAACAATCCGGAAATTTCCTTTGCGAACGGCGACTATCTCGCGCCAATTCCCGGCTATCATGAAGGCGTGAAAGTCGATTATGGTACCAAGGAATATGGCGTAGGCGCGGCCTTGTTGGATTCAGTCTACTCTCCCTTCTACCTTAAGGGTGACGGCGAACTGAAGCACAACGCGGGCTTTGAAGGCTACTTCACGTACAAGGCGGTTGAAAACCTGACCCTCTGGGCCGGTATCGCTTATGATACGAAAGGCAGCCGGGACATTGCCTCGCAAGCTCATGCGGTGACCACCCTCGATTTCTGGGCTCAATACCAAGTCGATAAGGCCGTCACGGTCGCCGCCGAGTATGCCCACAAGGACGGCGGTCCGGGCGCCAAGGGCTACAATTGGCTCACCCTTATGACGTACGCTTTCACCGACAAGCTTTCGACTGCGTTCCGGATCAGCGGAGAGAAACTTTCCGATGGTGGCCCGAGCTTCACTAAGTTCACCATCGCGCCAGGTGTCGCAATTACCGACAAGCTGACGGTTCGCGCCGAATATTCCTACTACACCTACAAGAACGCTGCGACCGACAAGGCGAACTACTTCGGTGTTCAAGCCTTCTTTAAATTCTAACCGACCGCTCGGTTAACCCGCTCTGACGGGTAGCTCCTGATCGACTACCCGTCTTCGCGCCAGCGCTTAGCGCGGCGCTTTTCTTAGCCCTTCACCCTATTCAAACTCTTTCGCGGGTCTGCTGGCCATCCCTTTTGCCCAGACGTTCCGCGCAGCTACCACACCTCCCAGATATGATTACGAAAATCACAAAATTGCTCGGCGTTGGAGCCATTGCTCTCAGCGCCTTGGTCGGTTCCGCTCGCGCGGCCGACACGGTTAAAGTCGGCGTCCTCCACGATCTTTCCGGAACGATGGCGATCAGCGAAACCTCGCTGCGCGACGTCCTCCTCTTCACCTTCGACGAGATTAACGCCAAGGGCGGCGTCTTGGGGAAAAAGATTGTCCCGGTGATCGTTGATCCCGGTTCAGACTGGCCGACCTTTGCTGAAAAATCGAAACAGCTCTTGGAAGTCGACAAGGTCGCAGTGGTCTTTGGCTGCTGGACGTCGGTGAGCCGCAAGTCCGCGCTTCCGGTTTTCGAAAAGGACAACGGGCTGCTCTTCTATCCGGTGCAATATGAGGGTGAAGAAGAAAGTCAGAACGTCTGCTACACGGCTGAAGCCGTCAATCAGCAGGCGATCCCGGCGGTGGATTACCTCCTGGCGCAAGGTAAGAAGAAATTCTACCTCCTCGGAACCGACTACGTTTATCCGCAGACCACCAATCTGGTGCTCTTGGAATACCTTCGCAGCAAGGGCGTGGCGCTGGAAAACATCGGTGGCGGTTTTAAAAAGGACAGCGCAGGCAAGATCATCTCCGCCGGCAAATACACGCCGTTCGGTCATAAGGATTACCAGCAGATCGTTGCTGAGATCAAAGATTTCGCCGCAGGCGGCGACGCTTGCGTGGTGAGCACACTCAATGGCGATACCAACCCGCCGTTCTTCAAGGAATACGCGGCCGCCGGCCTTACCGCCGACTCCTGCCCGGTTGTTTCCTTTTCGATCGCCGAGGATGAATTCCGCAGCTTGCCGGCAAAGGATCTCGTCGGCCAGCTCGGTTGCTGGACGTACTTCCAGTCGATCGATTCTCCCGAGAACAAGAAGTTCCTCGCTGACTTTCAGGAATGGCTGAAAAATACCAAGGCCGATGGCGTGGTGAAGGAAGGCCGCGTCGTGGACTCTCCGATGGTGCTCAGCTATGACGGCGTTTACCTGTGGAAAGCCTGCGTGGAAAAAGCCGGCAGCTTCGATGTGGACAAGGTCCGCGCTGCTTGGAAATCGGGCGTTTCTTTTGATGGTCCGGGCGGCAAGGTCACGACGCAACCCAACATGCATCTCACGAAGACCGTTTACATCGGCGAGAGCAAGGCGGACGGACAATTCAAGATCCTGAAGTCATTTGCTGATGTGTATGGCGAGCCGCACCTGAAGGGAACCTTCAAGGCCAAGGAGTAATTGTTTGTCCGGTGGTCCGGTTTCGACCAGATCAACCGGCTCGATCTTACAAGGGGCGGCTCCACGGGGATCCGCCCCTGTTTTTTTCAGAAATTAGTCCCGATGGCGGCTTGCGAAAGTGATCGGCATTCCACCTGCTAGTTTACGTTTTCATTCCGGCTCGTCCCTTACGCCTCAACCTCATGGCTTGGAAAAAAATCATCCGTCCTTTTCTCTTTACTGCATGTTTGCTGGTCGGACTCGTATCCAATGTCTGCGCGAATTCCGCCGCACCTAAGAATGCGCGCGCCACGATTGTCCGGGCCATCCTCGCGACCGACGATGGCCAGAAGCGCGAGTTGATCACCTCCCTTACCGGACAGGGCGATGAGGCCATCCGGGAGTTGTTCACCGCTTGGCGCCAGGACAGCCTTTTTGTTTACACCGATCCTGACGGAAAAAAAATTCCGGTGGAGCTGACCGGCAGTAAAGACGCAAATGGAAAACAATCATCCCTCCGTGTGGACAACGGCGAAATCCTCAAGGATTCTTCCGGTACACCCCTGCGTTTGGCCGTAACTGGATTGGTTCCAGTGGAGCATAACGCAGCCCTGCGGCGCGCCATGAAGGCAGTGGTCGATTTGCTCGATCTTGGTTCGTCTGAACTTTCCACGCGATTGCGCGCAATTCAGACCATCGGTTTCGCGCAGAAATCCGAAAATCTGCCCGTCCTGGAGGCGCGCCAGGAAATCGAAACGGATGGCGCCGCCAAGACGGCGCTTCAACTTTCCATCGCATTGATTCGGCTGGCTGATCGCGATGACTCCGTAAAAATAAAAGCTCTCTCCGAACTCGCCCGACTGCATAGCTCGGCCAGTTACGACCTGATTAGGTCCACCCGCGCCAAGGCGGAAACCGCCGCAAAACCGGCGCTGGTGGCGGCCGCGGTGAAGGCGCTTGCGGCCATCGACCAGCACAAATCGGTCGTCAATTTTTTTGGCACGCTCTTTCGCGGATTGAGCGCGGGAAGCATTTTGCTCGTCGTATCACTGGGCCTTGCAATCACCTTTGGCTTAATGGGCGTTATCAATATGGCGCACGGCGAAATGATCACGGTGGGCGCGTATGCCACTTATATCACGCAAAACGTTTTCGAGGACGGGATGCATTTCACGCTGCCATTTATCAAAGTGGCCGTTCATCTGCCCGGGCTTCACCTGACGGGGTGGGCGCATCAGCTTTATTTTATCGTGGCGATTCCCGTCGGTTTTCTCAGCGCGGCCTTCGTTGGGATCTTGCTCGAACGAAGCGTGATTCGTTTTCTCTACCGCCGGCCACTGGAGAGTCTGCTGGCGACCTTCGGCGTGTCGTTGATTTTACAGCAATTGTTCAAACTCACCTTCGGCTCCAACAACGTGAACGTCGACAGCCCCGTTTATTTGAGCAGTAACTGGACGGTGTACGACATCACCTTCGACTGGAATCGGGTCTTCGTGATTGGCTTCGCGGGGTTGATCGTCCTCGGGGTGTGGCTCGCACTCACCAAAACGCCACTTGGATTACTCATCCGCTGCGTGATGCAAAATCGCATGATGGCGTCCTGCATGGGCGTCCGGACGGAACGCGTAAATATGCTGACTTTCGGTCTCGGTAGCGGTCTTGCCGGATTGGCCGGCGTGTTCGTGACCCAGCTCGGAACAGTTGGACCGTCGATGGGGCAGGAGTATATTGTCGATAGTTTCATGACGGTCGTCGTTGGTGGCATCGGCAGCATTTTCGGGACGGTGGTGAGTGCGCTTGGAATCGGCCTGGCTGATCAGTCCCTGCAACAGATTCTCCTTAATCCGGTTCTCGGGAAAATTCTCGTTTTGCTCGCGATCATTCTGTTCCTGCAATGGCGCCCGACCGGCCTCTTCGCTGCCCGCAGCCGTAATCTTGATTAAGTATTTCGTTTCAGCCCTTGCTTCATCCGCATGAGTTTACCCGTCAACACCCGCTCCTACTTCCTCAGCCGTCATATGGAATTCACCGTGATCGGTGTTTTCCTCCTGTTGCTGACCGTCATTTTCCCGTTCCTCAATGCGCACGGAATAATCAGCGACTATACGATTACGCTTTGGGGGAAATACCTTTGCTATGCTTTGCTCGCCATTTCCGTGGACATACTTTGGGGCTACACTGGGTTGTTGAGTCTGGGGCAGGCGTTGTTCTTTAGTTTGGGCGGTTACATGTTTGGCATGTATCTCATGTTACAGATCGGGATGCTCGGGAGTTACGCCAAAGCCGGACAGAATCCCACTGGTCTGCCGGACTTCATGATCTTTCTCGGTCATACTTTCCTGCCCCCCTTTTGGCGACCGTTTCAATCCTTCGGTTTTTCCGTGCTGATGGTGTTTGTCATCCCAGGCTTGCTGGCTCTGGCGTTTGGCTTCCTCGCTTTTCGTTCGCGCATCAAGGGCGTGTATTTCTCGATCCTGACCCAAGCGCTGACCTACGGCGCCGCGCTTATGTTCTTCCGGAACGATTTCACCATGGGCGGCAACAATGGATTTACCGACTTCAAATTCATCCTCGGCCACTCGCTGGTGGATAAGGTAACAGGTCCTGCGACGATGCGGGGATTGTTCATTGCCAGTTCGGTGTCATTGCTCTTTGTGTGCCTGTTCTGTCACTGGCTGAACGGGACAAAATTTGGGATGGTGCGGCAGGCGATTCGCGACGGTGAGAATCGCGTGCTCTTCAGCGGTTACGCCACGGCCAACTTCAAACTCTTCGTCTTTGTCGTGGCGGCTTTCATTGCTGCAGTGGGCGGCGCGCTTTTCGTGCCGCAGGCGGGAATCATCAATCCGGACCAGATGACACCGGCCAAATCAATTGAAGCCGTGGTCTGGGTTGCGGTGGGTGGTCGCGGAACTCTCATCGGACCGATCATCGGCGCGATCGCCATCAATGCCCTCCGCAGTTGGGCGACGCAGGCCTACCCGGATTCCTGGCTCATCATCCTGGGCTTAATTTTCCTGATCGTGGTGCTCTTTCTTCCGGGTGGAATTGTCAGTCTTCCGGAAAAGATCAGCGCTTGGCGGAATCGTAATCGCAAGGCGTCCGAACCGGTGGTCGCACGCCCATGAGTCATCCTATCCTAACGGTCGAGGACGTCTCGAAGTCGTATGATGGGTTCAAGGCCATCACCGATCTTACCTTTTATCTTTTCGAGGGAGAGTTGCGCACTGTCATCGGTCCAAACGGGGCGGGAAAATCAACCTTCTTCGATCTCATCACCGGGCGCGCGAAGCCGGACAAGGGAAGGATCGAGTTTGGTTTCAATCCGCTTTCCCGCGACCTCACTGCGTTAAACGAGTACGAAATTAACCGCCTTGGCATCGGGCGAAAATTTCAGACGCCTAGCGTGTACGTCGAACACACCGTCTGGGACAACCTCGTGCTTTCGCTCAAGGGTCCTCGCGGAGTTTTTGCATCGTTGTTCAAGCGACAGTCCTCCACTGATCGTGACCGGATTGACGATCTGCTTAAACTCATCCGGCTCGACGGGAAACGCGACTGGAAGGCCGGTTTGCTCGCGCACGGGGAAAAGCAGTGGCTGGAAATCGGTATGCTGCTGGCCCAAGATCCCAAGGTGCTGTTGGTGGACGAACCGGCGGCCGGCATGTCCGATGAGGAGACGCACCGCACGGGCGAATTGCTCATCAGTCTTGCCGGCAAACACAGCATCATCGTCATCGAACACGACATGACTTTCGTCAAACAGATCGCCCGCGACAATCCGGTCACCGTGCTTCACCAGGGACATGTCCTCTGCGAGGGGAAGTTTGAGGAAGTTCAATCCAACCCGAAGGTCCGTGAGGTCTATCTCGGCCGCGGCAAACACGGCACCCGATGAGCGCACTTCTCCAAGTTTCCGCAGTTGAGACCGACATCGGTGGATCCCGCATCCTGCGCGGGGTTAACCTCGAGGTTAATTCCGGCGAAGTCGTGGCGCTCATGGGCCGCAATGGCGTGGGCAAGACGACGACCCTGAAATCCATCACTGGCGTCCTGCCCGTGCGCGTTGGTTCGATTATTTTCGCCGGCCAGCGCATCGACCAGCTGCCAATCGACGTGCGGGCTCGGGCCGGCATCGGCTACGTACCGCAAGGCCGCGATATCTTCCCGCACATGACGATCGAGGAAAATCTTCACGTCGGTCTCGTGGTCCACGGGCGGCGCGGTGCCGAAGCGAAGCGGATGCTCGATCGAGTCTATCAGCTGTTTCCCGTGCTGAAGGAAATGCTCTCACGCAAAGGTGGCGTGCTTTCCGGCGGACAACAGCAGCAACTCGCGATCGGGCGGGCATTGCTGACCAATCCCAAACTCCTGATCCTCGACGAACCGACGGAGGGCATTCAACCGTCGATCATCGATCAGATCGGCGATACGCTGAAAAAGCTGAAGATCAGTAATATTTCCGAGGAGGAGGCCACCGCCGAATCCCGCCAGGACGCGGCGCAGATCATGAACGCGGTCGGCGAATTGAAGAGCGAAGGTGCTCTGGCCATCTTGCTCGTCGAACAATACGTGGATTTCTGTCGCGAGGTTGCGGACCGGTTTTATGCCATGGATCGCGGTGCCGTTACGACCTCCGGACCGATCGCGGCGCTAACCGACGAGGTGGTCAAGGAGCACCTCCAAGTGTGAATAGCTGAAAGGCTGAAACGGGCATGCCCGAACCAAACCTCACGCACCGCGCGTTTTTCCTTCCGTCTTCAGCCCTTCAGTCTTTCAGTTCTTCTTCCTTTCCCCCCGTCATGCATCTCACCCCGCGCGAACGCGAAAAACTTCTCATCGTCACTGCTTCTGATCTCGCGCGACGCCGGCAAGCGCGAGGGCTCAAGCTGAATTATCCCGAGTCGATCGCGATTATCACCTACGAAATCATGGAGGGCGCCCGCGATGGCAGGTCTGTCGCCGACCTCATGAGCTTCGGTACCACCATTCTCAAAATTGCCGACGTGATGGAAGGTGTTTCGGAAATGATTCACGACGTGCAGGTCGAGGCGACTTTCCCCGACGGCACCAAGCTCGTCACCGTGCATCAACCGATCCGTTGAACCGGCGCTTTTTCGTCATTCGTCATTCCCAATTATCCCATGATCCCCGGTGAAATAATCGTGGCCACTGATGAGGCGCTTCCCGCCAATCTCAATCTCGCGACGCTTACGATTGACGTCATCAACACGGGCGATCGTCCCATTCAGGTCGGTTCGCACTATCATTTTTTCGAGACCAATGAGTCGTTGAGTTTCGATCGCGCCGCCGCGCGCGGCTTTCGTCTCAATATTCCCGCCGGAACCGCAGTACGCTTTGAAGCAGGCGACACCAAGCGCGTTGAGTTGGTCGCCTTGGCTGGGGCGCGTGAAGTTTTCGGCCTCAACGCAAAGGTTAATGGTAAGCTTGACGGCAAACCAAAGCCGAAGCCCGCGGCAAAAAAACCGGCGAAGACTTCCAAGTCTGCAAAACGCAAATAAGCCCGTTATGCCCCTCAAACTCACCCGCCGCCAATATGCCGAGATGTACGGCCCGACCGTGGGCGATCGCGTGCGCCTCGCCGACACGGAGCTTTTCGTGCAGGTCGAGCGCGATCTCGTCGCGGAGGGCGGCGGTTACGGCAACGAAATCAAATTCGGCGGTGGCAAGGTGATTCGCGACGGCATGGGACAATCGCCGACGGCGCGTGATGCGGAGTCGCTTGACCTGATCATCACCAACGCGCTGATCATCGACCCGATTCTTGGCGTCATCAAGGCGGACATCGGCATCAAGCACGGTCTGATCGTCGGCATTGGCCACGGTGGAAATCCGGGAATCCAAAGTGGTCTTGGCTCAATTTATCCTGATCCGCGCACCAAGAAGAAAAACCCGATGATTGTCGGCGCGGCCACCGAAGTGCTGGCGGGTGAGGGCAACATCATCACGGCTGGCGGCATCGATTCGCATATTCATTTTATTTGTCCGCAACAGATCGACGAAGCCATCAGCTCAGGCATCACGACGATGTTGGGCGGCGGCACCGGTCCGGCCCACGGGACCTTCGCGACAACCTGCACGCCCGGCGCGTGGAATTTGCATCGCATGCTTGAGGCCGCCGAATCGTATCCGATGAATCTGGGGTTTCTCGGCAAAGGCAATTGCGGCACGGCGGCTCCGCTCCGCGAACAGGTGCTGGCCGGGGCGATCGGCCTCAAGCTTCACGAGGACTGGGGGACAACTCCAGCGGCGATCGATGTCTGTCTCGGTGTCGCTGACGAGTTGGACGTTCAGGTCGCGATTCATACCGACACGCTCAATGAGTCGGGGTTTGTTGAAGCCACGATCAAGGCTTTCAAGGGCCGCACCATTCACACGTTTCACTCGGAAGGTGCGGGCGGTGGCCACGCGCCGGACATCATTCGCGTCTGCGGCGAGGCGAATGTGCTGCCGTCGTCCACCAATCCAACCCGTCCATTCACGGTTAACACGATCGACGAGCATCTTGATATGTTGATGGTCTGTCATCACCTCGATTCGAGGATTCCCGAGGACGTTGCTTTCGCTGAGTCACGCATTCGGCCCGAGACCATAGCAGCTGAAGACCGGTTGCATGACTTGGGTGCGATCTCGATGATGTCATCCGATTCGCAGGCCATGGGCCGCATCGGCGAAGTCATTATCCGTACGTGGCAGACGGCGCACAAGATGAAGCTGCAGTTCGGTGCGCTGACGACTCCGTCGCATCCGGCCGCCGATAATTTCCGTGCGCTCCGCTACATCGCGAAATACACCATCAATCCCGCCATTGCCCACGGCATTTCCCATATTGTCGGCTCGGTCGAAGTGGGGAAGCTGGCCGATCTGGTGATCTTCAAGCCTGCTCTGTTTGGCGTGAAGCCAGAAGTCGTACTCAAGGGCGGTTTCATTGCCTGGGCCAACATGGGCGATCCAAACGCGTCGATTCCCACACCGCAACCCACCTTCTATCGCCCGCAGTTCGGCGCTGCCGGCCGGGCGATTGCTTCGACCAATCTCACCTTTGTCAGCCAGGCATCCCTCGACAAAGGCTCGCTGAAGCATCTCGGTTTGCGGCGCCGGCTCGAACCCGTCAGTAATTGCCGCGACATTGGCAAGAAAGACATGGTGTTCAACGATGCGCTGCCAAAGATCGAAGTGGATCCCGAGACTTACACGGTCAAAGCCGACGGCGTGCATCTGACTTGTGAACCGGCGAAAGTGCTGCCGATGGCGCAACGGTATTTCTTGTTCTAAGCAGGCGGCGCTCGCGCTACGGTTTCTTTACTCTTGTAGGCACGCGGGAACGCGTATGATTTTTGAATTCTTCGTGCGACTTAAAGATCGCATCGACTAGCCCGAATATTTCACATCTAAAAAACGACAATCCAGTTTCACAGAGGACAGGGAGGGCCGACACAGAGGCGGGAGGAGGATGCAAAGTGTGGGATG
>JAYVMJ010000099.1:0-4303 GCA_043759025.1 Verrucomicrobiota bacterium
GGCCTGGTCATCGTCTCCGTGCCCCAAAATGGCACTGCAACCGCCGCCGTGCTCTACGATTACGCCGGACGATTTTCCACCACCGAGCCAGCGATGATGAAGTCACTCAACCTCGCATGGCACGAGGTCGCAACGAACGATCGTGCCAACTCACCAGCCGACTCATCCTCCGGCGACGAGGGACGTCCACAGACCCTGCATCCCGCCACCGGCGGCGACCGCAGCGCCAGCATCGGTTTGCCGGCCGGGTGGCAATTGACCCAAGTGGCGGGCGGCTCGATTCGGGCGGAAGGCCCCAACGGTGAGGTAGTATTTCTCGGCTTACTTTTCCAAGGCATCCGCGACCCCAGCCGGCCGCAGCCGGGCTACATGATGGGTCGGGGCACCGGCTTGGTCGCCCCGCTCAACGGCGATCTCTTCAACTCCTATGCCACTATTATAAACCAGATGCGCCAGGCGAATGGCTTGCCCCTCGCGACCTTCAAGCTGCTAAAGGAACAACCCGTCAACGCACCGGGCGAAGGTCGGGTCGTTCTCGCGATGATGGACCTCGATCTACACGACGGCAAAGGGCCCCGCACCGGCAGCGTCAGGCTGGGAGCGGTCTACTTCGGGAACGCCCCGACTTGGGCGCTTTCGGTCAATGGTTCCCAAGCGCCGAAGACGGTCGCCAGTCAAGTCGCGCCTACCATCAAAGCGATGGTGGCATCCTACAGCCAGAACGGCGCCGTGGTGGGAGCGGAGCAAAGAGCGGCGCTGAACCGCGTGCACGCCGACGCCGACCGGGCCGCCGCGCAGGGTCGGGCGCTGGACGCGCGCCGGGAAGCATCGAACTCCGCCTTCGACGAGCACATGCAGTCGATCGACCGGTCGAACGCGGGTTTCAATTCGCACAGGGATGACCTCGACCGCTCGAGCAAAGTCTTCCAGGACTACCAGCTCGATCGCTCCGTCGTGCGCGACAACGATTACTCAGAGCGGGGCACTGTTTCCAACAGCTACGCCGATTCCCTCGTCAAGGCCAACCCCGACCGTTTTCAGATCATCTCGAATCAGGACCTGATCAAAGGGCAGGACTATTGACGCGAAATCCTGACCAATCGGCGAGGCGCCCAGCCACGTAACGGGTTACCGATATTATTGTGAGCGGTGGGCTTTGCTATTGGCAAATCCGGCAATACTGTCCGGAAATGATCATTAAACTTCCGCGGTTACCCCTCAAATTTTCCATTCCCGAGGGCGAGATGGAAATCACCGTGAGGATGATCCCCCCCGAAAATGCCGGGACCAAAGATTCCTACTGCGGCGCGGCTTGTTTCATCACGCACGGCCCGCGTGCGCTGGAGCGTATCCGGCTCACCGCAAATTTTCGCTCTCACGCTGAGGTGCGCCATGCCTTGCTGACGGGGTTCAAAGTGCGGAGTTATGACGAAGGCACCTTGGATTATCGAGTGACGCAGGCATTGTGTTCGTCGACGGGAGTGGAAGAGGTCGAAGTCGCTTAGAGGTCTTTTCGCAAGCGAGGCCAAATTCCTCGGCGGGAACGTCACTTTAAAGATTCCGGGGTTCCGGCTGAAAGACCTGTTGCGTTGGCCCGGAATCTGATGCCCGTTGTGACACCATGGCAAATCTCCCCGGCATTTTGCCAAAATTCGATGTCACTGTAAGAGTTGGCTGCACTCTTTCCTATGAAGTCACAGGTTCGGCGATGCTTTTGCTGAACCTGAAGCTTCGTCCGGACCGCAACCACGAAGTCGTGTTTGAGGCGCTCGCGCTCGGCAACGATTTGTGGGCCGAGGAATTCACTGACAGTCACGGCAATCAGCTTCACCGGGTGAAACTGGTCCACGGCATCAATTCCATCCGGCACGACGCCATCGTTCGCGTATCTTCACGGCCCGATAATCACGATCTGCTCGACTCAACGGCGCGGCTTCCGGCGGACCTGCCGGCGCATCTTTTGCGCTATACGTTGCCGAGCCGTTACTGTGATTCGGACAAACTGATCAATTTTGCCTGGGAGAAATTCGGCTCTGTCGCCAATGGGTGGCCACGCGTGCAAGCGATCAGTCACTGGCTGCACCACAATATCGAGTATCGTTATATGTCGGGCAGCCCCAATCTCTCCGCGTGGGACATCTTGCAGCGCGGTTACGGCGTGTGTCGTGATTTCGCCCACCTCGCGATCGCGCTCAACCGTACGTTCAATATCCCGGCCCGTTACGTCACCGGACACTTGCCTGACATCGGATTTCCCGACCCCGACAACCACATGGATTTTCATGCGTACGCTGAAGTCTATCTCGGCGGGCAGTGGTTTACGACTGACGCCCGGTTTCATGTGCCCCGGATTGGGCGCATCAAAGTGTCTTCGGGCCAGGACGCGGTAGACGGCGCTTTTTCTACAATCTACGGGGCGGCCAGCCTGAGCCACTTCCAAGTCTGGGCTTATCAAGTGGCACGCGGAACGGTGGGAGTGGGTGATCCCCTGGATTTTTCCAAGCGCCTCGACAACCAATGGCAGATTCTTACCGACGCGGTTTAAGGAATGACCGGGGTGATGACGTAGAGAACAGACCCTTTTGGGCTCTCTTCGAGCGCGAGATGGCATGGTTTTTTCCGCCTCAATCTGGATCGATATGATCCTCGAACGTTTTAAAAAGATCGACCCGCTCGATTGCGCGGTCGTGCGGGCGAACTGCCACGCGCATTTCACCTAGGCACTCACGGTCGTGAAAGCCGTCGAAGTCTCTGTTGCCACCGAATGCTGCGCCCACATGGCGTGATGTCGCCGGAACTGAAACCGAATTTGCGCACGATCCTCCCCGGGTTGCTCAATAAGTGCTTTAACCGCAAACACGGTCCCGACACTCACTACGGACAGGCGAAAATATAGTTTCCACTCGGCCTGTACTTTTAGTGGGCATTCATTTTTGTAGATACTTGGCTCGAATTTCTACTGCTTCCATTCCACCCCAAACTGTTCCATGTCCCGCTCTTCCCTGCTCGTCCTCTGCGCTTCAATTTTTCTTTCTTTCGCCTCCATCAATGCCGCCATCGTCAAGGAAGGCATCACGCAGGACGTTAAACTTTACCACGGTGGTGGTGGTCCCACCGGTCAGAAAGTGGCGGGGGATTTCCTGATCCAGCACAGCGACGGATTCAAAGGGGCGAAACGGGTCGCGATCAGTGTCTTCAACGTCGCCTTCCCTGACGAGAATTCCCTGACGGCCAGTCTCCATACGAAGCCAAGCTCCTCCACTTCCAATGGCTACTATATGTCGGTGACGACAACCACGTCTTTTCACAAAACCTCCACGTTGCACACGACGTTGCAGGGCGTGGACCACGCGACGCGTCAACGTATCGCAGATGCCGCGTACGCAAATTTTGTCGCAGAATTGGGCCGCGCCGGCTACGAAGTCGTGTCGTCCGATGAACTCGCAAAGCTCGCCCCGGAATATACGACTTGGAAATCCATGCCCAATTTCACCAAGGGCCGCTACGGCGAATACGTCGCCCCCACGGGACATTCGGTTTATTTTCTTCAGGGTGACGCGGCAAAAAGAGACATCTCCGGTAAAAAGGCGCAGTTGTTCCTGCCCTTCCGCGCGCTGGATCGTCCGCAAGCGATGACGCGTTCCCCTTATCTCGCGCACGATGCAAATCTCGGCATCATCGCAGTGACATTGGTTATTGATTATGGCGTGTACAGCACCACTGGGGAAACCAGGAAGAAGCGCGACGAAGTAAAGGTTGAGTTCGAAAAAAGTGTCTCGGCCCAATCGGGATCATTTGCCGACACGGCGACCCTCGCGGAATATTGGGGACCGAAGTCGGGCGGATTCGCCGCGATCGCCGTGCTTGCCGCGCCCGTCCGCTCTGACCGGCCGTTCGGGCAACTGACCGGTGGCGACGGCCAAGTGACGGTCCAGGCCGACCCCGCGCAATTCGAGCAAGCTGCGCTCGAGGTCGCCCAGATCGCAGACGGCAAACTCGTCGCGGCGATGGCGGCGGAGCGTTAAGGCCGGCCAGTCCGAAATCGTTCCTTGAGCACCGGCTAAAATCAGCGGGTGAGATTAAAAAGGCTCATGCGACGCTTGCCGTGATTTGACGGCCAGTGGGCGAGGGGATTCTGTCGGTTGTCGCGTCATTCCAGTGGCGTCTGATTCTACTTTGTTAGTTTTTGAATGGGTGGTTTTCTCAGAGCGCGGCGGACGCGGCGATGGCGGTTGTCGATGTCCCGTTGACGCGCGGCGTGGCGGCGTTGGATCTGACGCAGCACTTCGGTTTCGTCGCGGGG
>JAYVMJ010000100.1:0-3240 GCA_043759025.1 Verrucomicrobiota bacterium
CCGCGCGCCGGTACGTGCTGCGACTTCCCATCACCAGCGGCACGTCGATGCCGCCGGCAACTGCCAACCACGCCCTGAGCCCGGAACGCGCAAAGCCAAAGGTCAACGTCTCGCCTGCTGCGACGCGCACCGGCCGGTCTCGCGGCATTGGTTCACTCCCAATGCGTGCGTCAAAATCGGCGCCGCACCAAGCCACTACCGTTTCGCTTTCAAAACGCAATTCCGGTCCGGTTTGCGCCATTTCCAAAACCGCGGCGTTAGCGTCGTTGCCTAAGATCAAATTGGCCACCCGCGTGGAAAAGCGATCAAGCGCACCACCCACCACAATCCCAAATTGCTGGAAACCGGGCCGTCCCAGATCCTGCACGGTGGTCAACAAACCTGGCTTGATCACAGTGATCATTTTGACGCCTCCAGCTTCGCAAATTCCTCCGAACTGATCGTGCGGAATTTCACCCGATCACCTGCGCGCAAGAGCACCGGCGGGGTTCTGTCGGGGACAAAAAGTTTCAACGGCGTTCGACCAATCAGATTCCAGCCTCCCGGCGTGCCCAACGGATAAATTCCCGTCTGATTTCCCGCAATTCCCACCGATCCGGGCGCGACGTTCATCCGGGGTTTCGCGTGCCGCGGCGTATTCAATTCCTTCGGCAGTCCGCCCAAATACGGAAAGCCCGGCGAAAATCCGATCAGGTAGACGAGGTATTCCGCCTTGCCGTGACGCTTGATGACTTCCTCCGGCGACAATTTCGCGTGTTTCGCCACCTGCCCGAGATCGGGGCCGAATTCGCCGCCGTAGCAAATCGGGATGTCGATGATTCGAGGTTTCGATTTTTCCGTCTTCGGCGGATTTTTCAATCGCTCGCGCACCATTGCACTGAGCCAGTCGACGATGCCAGATTCCGCGGCACCCTCCTGCACTGCAATCACGGGATCGTAAAATAGCGTCACGGTCGTGTACGCCGGCACCAACTCGGTCACCGCAGGCAACGGCGCGGCCTGCAGCGCCTGCCACGCCGCTTGCACCCGCCGGTAAATGGATTCGTCGATGACGTCTCCAAAACCCAGCATCAGCGCCGTGTCTCCCAGTGGAGTTATTTGCATATCATATGCCTAAGAACTCTTTCGGCATTCGCACCCAAAATCTCAGGAATACTGAGCCGAAACCATGCAGTCGGATTTAACCTCAGAAGACGCAGAACACACAGAATGAACGCTTTTGAGCTCATAAAAGGATCGGATGATCGGGCACCAAATGGTGGGCGCATGGGCCGGCTCATGTCTGAATTTCTTACTCTGGTTTCTGTGTATTCAGTGTGTTCTGTGGGCTTCACTGCATCGCTCCGGTTGAGGCGTGCCTTTAAACGCCTCAAATCCACATTTTCTATCATTCGGAGACCCCACGAACGCCACTTTGCGAGAAGAACATTCCGCGGATTGTCATCCTGAGCGCAGCGAAGGATCCACGCGTTCAATCGTAACATCCCGTTCGCAGCCATGGATGTCAGACCAGCCTGCTGGCTAGACTTCACTTTGTTCAGAATGACAAACTGGGTTTGCAAACACGCCCTAATTCCACCGTCCCGTCCGGCTCATAGATTTTAGTTAGGGTTGCGGTCTGTGGATCTTTGTTAGAGTGAATCATTCCCATGTCTCCCCGCACGACCGCCTTTGCCGCCTTGTCTCTCGTTCTGCTGATTGGCTGCAAAGATCGCGAAATCGCCACCTACCGCGCGCCGAAAGATCCGCCCCCCACGATGCCGGGCATGCCACCAGCCGGCGATGCCGCCGCGACTCCTTCCGCACCGGGCGGTCAATCGATGGCGAACACCGCAGTCCCGACCGCGTCAGGCTCCGACTTGGTCTGGACCGCACCCGCCGCGTGGACGGCGAAACCAAACGGCCTGATGCGCAAAGGCAGCTTTTCAGTCAAAGGCGATGGTGGCGACGCAGACCTTTCGATTACCGCATTCCCGGGATCGACCGGCGGACTTCTCGCCAATGTAAATCGCTGGCGCGGACAACTGGGACTCACGCCATTTGGCGAAGGTGAAATGGAAACCAACGCGGTTCATCTCGACGCCGGCGACCTTCACATGGTCGTCGTGGATTTTGCCGGCAACGCCGGAGCCAAATCGACCCGGATTCTCGGCGCGGTTGTTCCCCACGATACCGACACTTGGTTTTTCAAACTCATGGGACCGGACGCGCTCGTCGAAAAGCAGAAGCCGGCCTTTCTCGAATTCCTTCACACGATCAAGTCACGCTGAGCATGAAGCCGATCACCCGACAATTCCGCGACTTTTTCGTCTCCCTCAAGCTGACGGTTGTCCTGCTCGTTCTCTCGATCGTCCTGATTTTTTGGGCGACCCTCTCCCAAGTGGACCTCGGCGTCTGGGGCGTGCAGGAAAAGTTTTTCCACTCCTTCTTCGTGCTCGAAAGAATTCCCGGCACGAAATTCCCCTTCCCCGTTTTTCCGGGTGGTTACTCGATCGGCGGACTCCTGCTCATCAATCTCATCGCGGCGCATATTTACCGTTTCAAACTCGAGTGGAAGAAACTCGGCATTCAGCTGACGCATATCGGCGTCATTCTTTTGCTCGTCGGTGAATTGCTTTCGGGCATTTTCCAGCAGGAAAGCCAGATGCCGCTCGATGAGGGCGAGACCAAAAATTATTCGGAGAGCTACCGCGACATCGAGCTCGCGGTGATGGATACAACTGATCCGAAGTTCAACGAAGTGGTCGCCATCCCGCAAGCCGTGCTCCGCGATGGCGGCACCCTCCAGCACCCAAGTCTTCCGTTTCAGGTTAAAATCCGTGACTACTACCCGAACGCGATGCTCCAGATGCGCGATCAGGCGCCGAACGCCGCTCCCGCAGTCGCCACCAGTGGCATCGGTCCGCGCGTCGCGCTCATTCCCCTTCCCCTCACCTACAAGGCGGACGAACGCAACTCGCCGGCCGCCGACGTCGAACTGGTCGGCACCGAGGGTTCTCTCGGAACGTGGTTGGTCTCTCCGCTCCTCGGCATGCCGCAATCGTTGACCTACCAAGGTCACACGTGGGAACTCGCGCTCCGCTTCAAACGCTATTACCGGCCGTTCGCGCTCACGCTGCTCAAGTTCACCCACGAGATTTACGCCGGCACCGACATTCCGAAAAATTTCGCCAGCCGTATCCGCTTGAAATCAGACGACGGTCATGAAGACCGCGAGATATTGATCTACATGAACAACCC
>JAYVMJ010000101.1:0-1880 GCA_043759025.1 Verrucomicrobiota bacterium
GTGAACTGGTGGCGGTCTACCGCGATCATTCCGAAACCAAGCGTCTGCGCGACGCGTTGCTGGAATCTCGCAAGCTCGACACCGTGGGACGGCTCGCCAGCGGAGTCGCCCACGATTTCAACATGCTGCTTTCAATCATCGGCGGCTATTGCGAAATCATGAGTCGGAAGATCTCGGCCGTCCCCGACGCAAAAAAGGATCTCGACGAAATCCAACGCGCCGGACTGAAAGCGTCCACCATCGCGCGGCAAATCCTGGAATTCACCCAGCGTCACGAAGCCGAGGTGAAGGTCGTGAACTACAACACGCTCATCCGGGAAATCGCGGAAATCCTCCGCCGCGTCGCCGGCGAGGAGGTCACGTTGGAATTGCGGCTCACCTCCGGCCTCGGCAACACGCGCATCGATCCCACCCAATTTCAACAGGTGTTGCTCAATCTCTGTTTCAACGCCCGTGAAGCGATGCCGAAAGGCGGCAAGCTCACGATCCGCACCTACAATCACAATGTCGCGTCCGATGCGGACCTTCGCGCGCCGGGCATGCACCATGGATTTTACGCCGCGGTGCAGGTGACTGATACCGGACACGGGATGAATCCGGAAACGCTCAGTCATATTTTCGAGCCATTTTTCACCACCAAACCGACGGGCACTGGCTTGGGCCTGGCAACCGTTCTCGCCATCACGCGCGAGCACGACGGGCATATCACCGTGCAAAGCAAACCCGGGACCGGAACCACTTTCGAGGTCTTCCTGCCCGAAACCCCCGAGCAAGAGCAGATCAGTCCCGTAAAAAGCTCACGTCTCCCCGTGACCAAGGGTTCGGAAACGCTCCTGTTAATCGAACCGGACGGAGTCCTGCGAAAAATGATCGCCGGCATTCTCGCGACGGAAGGCTACCAAGTCAGCAATGTCGCCTCCGCCCGTTCCGCCAGCCCGTTCCTGACCAAGCGGAAATTCTTGCCGCAGCTGATTCTTGCGCACGCGCACGAGAAACCCGTCGCCGCGATTGTTCGGAAGTTTCACAAAAAAAACAGCGCCCTTCGTTTGATCAATCTCTCCGCTGAACCACCGGCACCACTCCCCAATTTTCCCCCGGCCGCCATCACCCATCTCCCAAAACCATTTGCCCTCAGCAAGCTGACGGCCGGCGTGCGCAGCCTGCTCGACGCCCGCGTGCGATGAGGATTTTGGTGACGGGTGCATCGGGTCTCGTCGGCGCGGAGGTGGCCCGGCAAGCCGCCGGCGCGGGGCATGTCGTGGTTGGCTTGGTCGGACGCTGGAGCGGCGCGATTCCGGGTGTCGCCGAAACCCATGCCGTCGACCTTGCTGACGGTGTTGCCGCCAACGAATGGGTTCGACGCGTCCAACCAGAGGTCGTCATCAACGCCGCCGCGATTTCCGAGCCCGCGGCCTGCGAGGCCAATCCGATCCTTTCGCAGGTCCTGAACGTCACCTTTCCCGCGAGTCTGGCCGTCGCCGCCGGGGCCGTTTCCGCGCGCTTCATTCATATTTCCTCCGAACAGGTTTTCGACGGCGCGAGCGCTCCCTACCGTATCGACGATCCGCCCTCGCCCATTAATTTATACGGGCGGCAGAAGGTCGAGTCCGAGCAGTTGGTGCTGTCGGCCTCGAAAAATGCGGCCATCGTCCGCGCGCCATTACTGCTCGGCAACAGTTTGTCGGGGAGGCGCAGCGTGCACGAAAAACTTTTGGAGATCTGGTCTGGCGGCGGCGCAGCGCGGTTTTACGTCGATGAGTTCAGGCAGGCTTGCACTGCGGGAAATCTGGCGACGGCGTTGCTGGAGCTTGCGGTGAGGCCCGATTTGAGCGGCGTCTTCCATTGGGCCGGCGCTCAGTTGTGTTCGCGGTACGAGTTGG
>JAYVMJ010000102.1:0-2748 GCA_043759025.1 Verrucomicrobiota bacterium
ATATTGGCCCCCTCATCCGATGTGTGCGCCTGCGCGGTTCTTGTTCATCAGGCCAGCGCTTTGCCATGGGCTTCCTTCCCACGAGGACCTCGCGGTCTCGCAGTTGCCCTTCGGCTAGACCTTCTCTCTGCAGAGCGGTCAACTGACTTACGTGGCTTGTTTTCATGTTCACTGTCCAGCAGGTGCGCCCTGCTGGGCGCACCATAAAAAAAGCCACGGATTAATCCGTGGCTTTAAAAGCTAGAATCGACAAACGCGCTTCAATTAAAGGCGTTGGCGAACCATTTCTGGTAGTGCTGCCCCAAGACTGGGACCGGCTTCTGCTGTCCGGTTGCAGCCCCGATCAATCCAATGATTACCAGAGCCACCAGCGACAACCATCCGAGGAAGATAACGAGCCAACCCAATATCGGAATAAACGCCAATATGATCGCGCAAATCCCAAACGCTACGCCGGTCACAAAAAGACCCAAAACTTGACGAAGGTGAAACGCTCCAAGGGCAGTTTTCTTACTACTATGCATGACAATCGCGATGACGAACCCGATGATGGTGATGTAAGCCAGAATCGCGACCGTGCGATCCTCCGTGACTGGCGCAACCGACGTTACTGGTGGCGGTGGTGTTTCAGATGTGGACATGGTTTTTTCTGCGGGTTGAGTGTGTTCGAACATGGACACTCTGCCCGAGCTTACGGGATCGTCAATACTCGCATCAGCCTACCTTCGGCCCACCAAGGAGTCGTGCGTTAACCGCGCAAGGTCCCACCGCTCTTCTCGGCGAGGTAACTTTGGTAGGTTTTCTCCACGCCTTCACCCAAGCCAACCCGCGCCTTCCATCCCAGCTTTGTCAGCTTGTTCACGTCCATCAATTTTCGCGGCGTGCCGTCGGGCTTGGATGAATCCCAGACGATTTTTCCGCCAAACCCCGTCGTTGCGGCCACCAACTCGGTCAGCTCCCTGATGGTCACGTCCGTACCGGTTCCGACGTTGATCAAGTCCGGCGGATTCGACATGTTCAGAAGAAACGCGCACGCATCCGCCAAATCGTCCACATAAAGAAATTCGCGCTTTGGCGCGCCCGTGCCCCACGCCACGACTTCGGACCGTCCCGCCTCTTTGGCCTCGTGAAATTTCCGGATCAACGCCGGCAGCACGTGGGAATTCTGCAAATGATAGTTGTCACCGGGACCGTACAGGTTGGTCGGCATCGCCGAATGATAAACCACGCCGTATTGTTTCCGGTAATACTCGCACAGTTTGAGACCGGCGATCTTGGCGATCGCGTACGCCTCGTTGGTCGGCTCCAACGGCCCGGTCAACAAGCTGTCCTCTGTCATTGGCTGCGGCGCGTGTTTCGGGTAAATACAAGAACTCCCCAGAAACAGCAGGCGCTTCACCCCGGCCTGATACGCGCCGTGAACACAGTTGGTCGCAACCGCGAGGTTGTCGTAAATGAATTCCCCGGGGTAAGTGCTGTTCGCGTGAATGCCTCCGACCTTGGCTGCGGCAATGATGGCCACATCAGGTTTCTCGCGGGCAAAGAAATCCTTCACGGCGGATTGGCTGGTCAGATCCAATTGCGAGCGGCTCCGCTCAATCACCGTCACGCCCGGCTCATCGCGAAAACGACGAACCAGAGCCGAGCCAACCATGCCTTTCGAACCGGCGACAAATAGCTTCATTGCGCGGAAACTAAATGCCTCAGCAAGCGTTGCGCCAGCAGGAATATTCCGAAAATCCCCCTAAAGACGGGAACCAATCACCCCAGGGCTGCGATCAATCGCTCGATCTCAGCTTTTTTCGCCTGTTGGTCGGCCAGCTGCTTTCTCGCACCTGCCAGCACCGCCGGTGGCGCCTTGCTGACGAACGCTTCATTCGCTAATCTCGCCTCGGTCCCCGCGATATGTTTGGTGAGATTCTCAACCTCCTTGGTCAACCGCGCCTTTTCCGCCGCGGTGTCGCCGGCCGGGCGCTGCATGTAGAAAGTACCGATGCCGGTGACTGAATTAATCGCGTCCGGAATCGTACCCGCCTCGAATTGAGCCGTCTCAAAAATGCGCGCGTAGTTCGGCGCTGTTTGCGGGGTAAAGTAAGACGCGTACGCCGAATTCACCTCGTAGTGAACCATCGCCAGGCGCGTGCCCGCCAAGCCAGCGGCCGCTTTGTCCGCACGATATTTGGACGCCGACAATTGCAACACGCGATTGGCCGCGCTCGCCTTGAGATCGACCACGATCCCGAGCGCACCAAACGAATCCACGAGTTGTGAGGTGCCCTCGACTCTTGCTTCGCGCATGAGAAACGACCTTTCCGGCCCATAGCCGAGCAAATGCCACAATTCCTCAGTGATAAACGGAACGAACGGATGAAGTTGGAGCAACGTCTCGCGCAACACCAAATCCTGAATCGCCAGGCTGTTGGCCTTCGCGGAGACGTCCTGCACTTTCGCTTTCGAGACCTCGACGTACCAATCGCAAAAATCGTTCCAGAAGAATCCGTAGATGGCCTGCGCCGCGGCACTGAATTCGAATTCATTGAAACAACGGTCCGCTTCCCGCGTCGTCGCGAGCAGTCGATCGAGGATTCCGTGGTCGTCGGCATCGAATTTCGCGGGCTCCAAACGACGGAGAATCGCCGCGAGCGAAGAATTGTCGGCCATCTCGCCGTTCATCTGGCGGAAGCGAGCCGCATTCCACAGCTTGTTGCAAAATCCCTTGCCGCTCTCAATCCGGTCTTCCTGAAACCG